>JAFRAF010000354.1 GCA_017405545.1 Oscillospiraceae bacterium
TAAAAAAAACACGGCCGCCCCATCCCCTCTGACAAGGGTGACAGGGAGCGGACGATAAGCTATAAGATACTCCGTGCCCACGACAGAGGAAACGCAAAGGACCGTTTTTCCATAGGCTTTGACGCCATGATTTCCCATGACATCACATATGTGGGCATAATCCAGACGGCAAGAGCCTCCGGGATGAAGGAGTTCCCCATACCCTATGCCCTTACTAACTGCCACAACAGCCTCTGCGCCGTTGGCGGCACCATAAATGAGGACGACCACGCCTTCGGCCTTTCGGCGGCAAAAAAATACGGCGGCATATACGTGCCCGCCAACCAAGCGGTCATACACCAGTACGCCAGAGAGATGCTCACCGGCTGCGGAAAGATGATACTGGGCTCAGATTCCCACACCAGATACGGCTGCTACGGCACCCTGGGCGTGGGCGAGGGCGGAGGAGAGCTGGCAAAGCAGCTCCTCAGAGACACCTGGGATATAGACGCGCCTGAGGTGGTGCTGGTATGGCTGGAGGGGACGCCTCCCCACGGCGTCGGCCCCCACGATGTTGCCATAGCCCTTGTGGGCGAGACCTTCCCCGGGGGAAAGGTCAAAAACAAGATACTCGAGTTCGCCGGCCCCGGAGTCGCCAATCTCTCCATGGATTTCAGGATAGGCATAGACGTGATGACCACGGAGACCAGCTGCCTTACTTCAGTCTGGGAGACGGATGAAAAGGTAAAGGAATTCTACGAGACCGTGGGCCGCGGCAGGGAGTACAGAAAACTCTCAGTCGAGGATGGAGCGGGCTACGACGCCATGGTGGAGATAGATCTTGGCAGCATGGAGAGCATGATAGCCCTGCCCTTCCACCCCTCCAGAGCATATACTGTACACCAGCTCCAGGCTGAGCCGGAGAGGATACTGTCCGAGACCCAGGATGAGTGCAACAATGAGCTGGGCGACGGGGTGAAGCTGGACCTGCTGCGCAGCATAGGCGAGGACGGCAAAGTACACTGCGAGCAGGGCGTCATAGTGGGCTGCTCCGGCGGCATGTATGAGAATATCCGTGAGGCGGCCGATATAATAGAGGGGAAAAGCGTGGGTGACGGCTACTTCGACCTTTCCGTGTACCCCTCGTCATCACCCATAGGGCTGGCCCTTATAAAGGACGGTACCGCGGCAAAACTGGTGGAGGCGGGCGCGGTTGTCAAGCCGGCCTTCTGCGGGCCCTGCTTCGGCGCGGGGGATACCCCCGCCCACAACACCCTGTCCATAAGGCATGCCACCAGAAATTTTGCCAACCGCGAGGGCTCAAAGCCCTCCGGCGAACAGATAGCGGCAGTTGCTCTGATGGACGCAAGAAGCATAGCCGCCACGGCCATAAACGGCGGTGTGCTTACGGCGGCCACTGATGTGGATTATGAGGTCAAGCCGGAGAAGTATGTGTTCGACAAAGGAATATATGAGAAACGCTGCTACAACGGCTTCGGCAAGGCGGAACCTGACTATGAGCTTAGGCTTGGCCCAAATATAACAGATTGGCCTGTGATGCCGGAGATGAGGGATGATCTGCTGCTGAATATCTGCGCCGTCATACCCGACCCCGTCACCACCACCGATGAGCTCATCCCCTCGGGCGAGACCTCCAGCTACCGTTCAAACCCGGTGGCCCTTTCGGAATTCGCCCTGTCCCGCAGAGTCCCCGAGTATGTGGGGCGCTCCAAGGCGGTGAGAGACGGACAGGTGAGTCCGGCTGAGGTCATAAAGCTGCTGGACGCCGACTCTGAGCGCGTATCCGTAGGCTCGGCCATATATGCCGTAAAGCCCGGCGACGGCTCCGCCAGAGAGCAGGCGGCCTCGTGTCAGAAGGTCCTCGGCGGCTGGGGCAATATCTGCCGGGAGTACGCCACGAAGAGATACCGCTCCAACTGCATAAACTGGGGCATAGTGCCCTTCACCTGTGAGCTGGGAGCGGAGGCCTTCAGCGACGGGGACTGGCTGTATGTCCCGGGAGTGCGCGAGGGTATCCTTGAGGGACGGACGGAGTTTTCCGGAAAGCTCGTCTCCGGCGATACCGTAAAGGATATAAAGCTGGGCTGCGGCGGCCTCACGGAAAACGAGCGTGAGATACTCACCGCCGGCTGTCTGATGAACTGGTACAAGCTGAAAAACAAGGCGTAAGCTCAGAAACGAAGAATCACGCGGGCAGAATGGAGTGTACATATGCAGAAGATAAAGATGAAAACGCCCCTTGTGGAGATGGACGGGGACGAGATGACCCGCATCCTGTGGCAGAAGATAAAAGCTGTTCTTATTGAGCCCTATGTTGAGCTGAAGACGGAGTATTATGACCTGGGACTCCTGAGCCGAAACAGCACTGAGGATCAGATCACCGTGGATGCGGCCAACGCCACTAATCGGCTGAGTGTGGCAGTCAAATGCGCCACCATCACCCCGAATAAGCAGCGCATGGAGGAGTATCCGGAGCTGACCCGGATGTGGAAGTCCCCAAACGGCACCATACGCTCCATACTGGACGGCACGGTATTCCGCACACCAATAATCATTGACCCGGTAAAGCCCGTGGTCAAAAACTGGGAGAGCCCCATCACCATCGCCAGACACGCCTACGGAGACGTGTACAAGGCGGTGGATTTCGCCACAGACGAGCCCGGCGAGTGCAGACTCATATTCAAGGGCCGATCGGGGCAGGTAAAGGATGTGCTGGTGCAGAAGGTGGAGGGACCCGCCGTCTGGCAGGGCACCCACAATCTGGACAGCAGTATAAGAAGCTTTGCGAAGGCCTGTTTCTCCTATGCCCTCGACCTGAAGCAGGACCTGTGGTTCTCCGCGAAGGACACCATTGCCAAGGTCTACGACGGCAGATTCAAGGCCATATTCGAAGAGGAATTCGAAAACTACAAAGCCGACTTTGAGAAGGCGGGAATAGAGTATTTCTACACCCTCATAGACGACGCTGTGGCCCGCATTGTCAGGGGTAGGGGCGGCATCATATGGGCCTGCAAAAACTATGACGGCGATGTGATGAGCGACATGGTGAGCACCGCCTTCGGCAGCCTCGCCATGATGACCTCGGTCCTCGTCTCGCCCGACGGTGTTTGGGAGTATGAGGCGGCCCACGGTACCGTCACCCGCCACTATTACAGATATCTCAACGGCGAGCAGGTCTCCACAAACCCCATGGCCACCATCTTCGCATGGACAGGCGCTCTCAGGAAGAGGGGGGAGCTGGACGGCACGGACGAGCTTGTCAGCTTCGCGGACAGACTTGAAAAGGCCTGCTTTGACACCCTGAACTCCGGAGTAATGACAAAGGATCTGGCCGGACTTGTGGAGCCTGGCTTTAAGGTCGACGTAGCCGACACGGACCGCTTCCTCAAAACTGTCGCAGACAGATACGAGGCGATTGTTATTTCATAAAGCAAAAATGCTCTGACCGTTCAGATCAGAGCATTTTATTATACGTTTACGTTGTGCTTTTACTTACGATACATGGATGATACAGGTGGAGGTGGCGTCCCCTACGGTCAGCTTGAGAACCGTGCTGCCGGTGGATATTCCGGTGACCTTTCCGTTTTGGAGCACTACCGCTACGCTGTCATCGCTTACCTCCCATACGGCGCTGCCCTGGGCGTTTGCGGGCTGCGTCTCATACAGGACCTCAATGGACTCGCCTATACCCAAGCTTATGTCGTAGTCGTATTCGCTGCCGTCGGTATAGGGGTTCAGCTCGCCGCCCCATGAGGTGCGCATAGTCACATCTGTGGCCGTGCCGCCCTGTTCGGCGGACTGGGCGTCTGTGCCCGTCTGCCCCGCCTGAGCGTTCTCGCCCTCGTTGGCGTTCGCGTCAGTGTTTGCGGCGGCCGTGTCGGTATTGGCTGTGTCTGCGCCGGAATTGGCGGCATCCGTATCTGTGCCCGAAGTATCGGTGCCGGCCTGGGTCGTGGCGGTATCGGCGGGCGCGGCGGTCTCGCCTGTGTCGGTGGTGGCCGTCTCACCTGTGGCCGCTGTGCCGTCGCTCACGGTCTGGGAATCGGCATCCTGCTCGATGGAGGTGACGCCGTCGTCCTGGGTCGGCACTTCGCTGACGTCCTCCGTCTGCGTTGACTCGGTCTCGGTGACCGAGTCCTTGCTGGCCTTAAGACTTGACACCAGCAGAACGATCACCGCTACTATCAGTATTAAAAGCAGCAGCAGTCCGACTATCACCTTGAGCCCGGAATGGTCGTTGTCGTGAGATCTTTTTCCCTGTTTTCCTCTGCGTGCATGA
>JAFRAF010000355.1 GCA_017405545.1 Oscillospiraceae bacterium
AAAGGTGATGCCGTCACTTGAATTGGCTGTGATTTGGCTGGTCTGCTTGCGATTATTATTTGAAGAACCGATGGTAAAAAGGTTGATATCTGTCTGTTCCGTATCCTGGTCTGCGGATTCCAGGGTTTTATCATAGTAGGTCAGGTACTTGCCGCTGTTATTACTATGGATCTTAGTTCCATCACCGGCCCATGACTCAAACGAACCATCCAACAGCCAAATCTCTTTACTGTCAGAACGGAACAATTCTCCCGTTGTCGGAGTCTCAGCCGATGGAGAACTGCTTGCGTTATAAACAGAGTTAAGATACCCGCCGTGCATACTCTGGATAAGGTATCCTTCACCGCTCGGTGTTATTTTCCAAAGGATATCAGCTGAGACAGGTGTTGAGCCCTCAGTATAATCAACGCCTGCAAGACCGCTGTAAATATATGCACCGTTATAATTGTTCATCTGATCCGTCGTTGACTCAGAGCTTAAAGCCTTATCCCCAATAGCGATCACATAATACGGATCGTTGACAGTCACGGTACACGCTGCGCTTGTTGCTCCAGCTCTGGTATCCCGGGCTGCCGCGGTGATGACAGCCGTACCCTTGGCTGCGCCGGTGACATTTCCGTATTTGTCCACCGTGGCGACATCCGGATCGTTGCTGGTCCATATGACGGTCAGATCATCCGCATCTATAGGGGTGACCTTCGCGTTGAGACTTTCGGTTCTGCCAATGTCGACACTCAGAGTTTCCTCCATCTCAATACCGGTCGCCGGTCTTGTGTCGATGGTGTAGCCTGGATATAAACCCGGTAAACCATTTTCACTTGGAACCGATCCGGCAGTGCCGCGAACGGTTATAAATCTGCCTCCATTATCTCCACTCTGAACAGCAAGGGATCTGTTGGCAGCCTGGTTCTTCAGCCCGTTGCCATCATAATACCACTTGCAATTATCAACCTTCTCTTCACTGACAAAAAGCGCACCTGTCTTACCACCGTTTGAATTATCTACATAAGTAGCTTTCAGATAGCCTCCTGTACAACTCCTGATATAATACTCATCCGAGGTCCCTGTCGCTTCCAGTGTCCAGAGAACATGATAGAGTGATGAATTATCGGTTGAAAAATCATAATCTCGAGAGGCTGTTTCGAGGCCATGATAATCGTATTTTCCCTCCGATTCGAAATGTACATCCGATGACTCAAAACAGCTCAAGCCGACGCCGCCGACCACGATCACCTTATAGTCATTGTTCGCAGTCGCTTCGGTGACGGTTACCGTACACTCAGCCGTATAGCCGCCGTCCACGGATGTGGCCGTTATGGTGGCCGTACCCGATCCGACTGCCCTGATCAGGGCGCTGGTACCCGAAGTGGATCCCGGCTGACCTGCCGAGTTTACCCTGACAACGCTTTCGTTGTCAGAATTCCAGGTGACGCCCTGGTTCGTGGCGTCTTCCGGCTCAAATACCGCCGTCAAAAACGTGGCCTTGCCCTGCTCAATTGAAATAGCATTTCTGGAGAGCGAAATACTTGTCACCGCCACGGGGTCAGTCTCTACAAAGGTTTTCCCGTTCGGTTCCGTAACATTTGCTCCGTTTGCGTTGTAATAAGTGAAAGTGAGTTTGTCAGCTTCGTCGATCGTGACAACAAGACCCTTGCCCTTGACAGACGTGCTGCCGGGACCGTATTCGTTGTCGCTCATGCAGCCTGCCGCGCAGTAATAGAATTCGATATCCTTGCTCTCGCCGCTCGCATATTCGATGCTGCTGCCGGGAGCGTAGACCCCATCATAAGCCGGGAGCGTAGACCCCATCATAATATGTATCGGACTCGGTGTGGTTATGCCCCCAGAGGAACACAATCTTCCTGTCGTCGGATTAATCGTTCGGCGTATCGTTTGTAGCGTAATGATTGAGTCTATCAATAACGAGGCCCGCATTATGTGTGAGTCTGCCCCCCTGAGCCCAATAGTGCAGCGGGAAATGTGTGACAATGAAAACAGGCTTGTTATCGTCACTGTTCAAGCCCTCGAAAAAAGCGTTGAGCTTTCCGAGCTGACTGTCTGCACCGTCAACGCTGTAGTTTCCCCATCCCGAACCGGAACCGATACAATAAATGTGATAGTTGCCCTCAACAGGAGCTTCTGCGTTTTCGATAAAGCGTCTGGCTTCATCATTCTTATCGGGAGTGAACGCCCCCGGATCATACTCATGGTTACCGGTGGTGTAAACTGCTGTGACGCCCTTCTCTTCCACCTTACTCATGACCGCCTGCGTGTATGTCCAATAGTCGCTTTCGGATGCGTTCCACTGGGCCAGATCGCCGCAGAAGCCCATGGCATCCAATTTGCCATACTTGGCCTTGACCATATCTATCCATTTGCCGAGGCGATCCGCAGACACATTGTTCGAAAGATTGTGCACATCCGACGTAAATGCCAATACAGTTGTCTGCTCATCCACGGCGAAAACACTTGTCGCCGGAATAAATGACACAATCACGCTGATGCTCAGCAGAATTGCCAGTGCTCTTTTAAGGAAATCTTTACCCATAAGTGTTAACCTCTCTTTTTATGTTCGCTTCCATCGGTGATAGGATTATTAATAATAACTATAATATTAACAAAAAAGCAAAACTTTGACAACAGTGATAGAGTTGGTCATCTTAACAAATATAACTGTTATAATTGCACCATTCAGCTCATGCTCGCTTTGACTTTGATGAGAAAAAAACAGACAGCCAAAACGGGTGACTCTACCCATAATGGCTGTCTGATTCTTTTCAGTCTTCTCAACCGCTGCCGTCTACCTCTCCAGCTTTGCGCATAGGTCGCTCAGAGCGTCGCTCAACGCCTCCTCAAAGGTGGGATGGGGACGTATGGCGCACAGCATCTGCTGAGCTGTCAGGTGATTGGCTATAGCGCTGGAGATTTCCGATATCATATCAGTGCTGTTGGGGCACATAAGGTGGGCGCCCAGAAGCTCGCCGGTATCCGCTTTTGCCACTATCTTCATGAAGCAGCGCCCAACATCGGCCACAAGCGTGCGCGCGTTTCCGCCCATGACGCATTTGCCGACTTTCACGGGTATTCCGGCCGCCTTGGCATCCGCCTCCGTCAGGCCTACGGAGGCTATCTCCGGCTGACAGTAGATGCAGCTCGGCACAACCTCAAGGTTTGTGCCGTTTTCCACTCCGCAGAGCATCTCTACGCAGGCTATACCCTGCGCCGCCGCCTCATGGGCCAGCTGAAGGCGGGATGACACGTCTCCCACGGCGAATACGCCCGGGACAGAGGTCTCAAAGCGCTCATTTACACGCAGGCTGTGCCTGTCTGTCTCCGGCAGGATATCCTCCGCAAAAAGGTCCTCGTGATATGGCCGTCTGCCGATCGCGCACAGCACAGCCTCGCCGGTGACACTGTTCTTCTCGCCCTTGGTATCAAAGTGAACCGCGAGGCCATCCTCGACCTGATCCACGCTCTCCACGGACGATTTCAAAAACAGCTTCGCGCCCTGCTTTTTAAGGCTCATTGCCAGATTCTGCCCCAGCTCCCTGTCGAGCGTAGGAAGCAGACGGTCAAGTCCTTCGATGATTGTCACATCGCAGCCGAGGTTGACATAAAATGTGGCAAACTCAATTCCGATGACCCCGCCGCCGATGATGACTACGGAGCGATACAGATGGTCCGCGCCCTTGAGCAACTCGTCCGAGGTCATGACGCCGGGGAGCGTCAGCCCCGGAATGGGAGGACAGGCGGGTACGGATCCGGTCGCGATAAGGATGTGGTCGGCGGTGTATCGTTTCGTGCCCTCCGCGTCGCACACCTCTACGGTGTGAGGCGCGACGATCCGGGCCCTGCCCCTGAGCAGCGGCACCTTTGCGTTTTTAAGGAGATTTTCCACGCCCGACGACAGGGTCTCTGACACCCGGCGCTTATAGTCAAAAATCTTTGAAATATCCGCCCGGACTCCGTCCACATGTATGCCGATCTCATCCGCACGGACCGTGCTGCGGTAGACCTCGGAGGCGTGGAGCAGCGTTTTTGTGGGGACGCAGCCCCGGTTCAGACAGGTTCCTCCCGCCTCCCGGTATTCCGCAACCGCGGTCTTCATGCCGAGCTGAGCGGCTCTAAGCGCGGCGTTGTAGCCTCCGGGGCCCGCACCGATTATAAACAGCTGATAATCGTTCATTAAAGATCCTGCTTTCTTAGGAGCTCACATATATCCTCCGCCTGGGGCTTTCCCACGGCGGATATCTTTTCACAAATTTCCGAAATATCGAAGCGGCAGCCGATAAGAGCATCCTCCAGAGCGCCCGCCAGGGTCCAGTCCATGGCGTCCGTCCACACGGACAAGCGGGAAATCCTGCCGCCGTCCGCAAATAACTCCAGCTGGATTTCGCCCCAGGAAAAGCGGCCCTCACAGGAAAAGTCCATCGGAAGCTTCCTGCCGAAAAGCCATTCCCAACTGCGGTTTCGCTCGCAGAGCATGTTTATCGCGTTTATGTCCAGGGAGCTCAGCTCCACCCTCTCCGCCGAAAGGCCGTAGACCTCCTCAAAGGCCTCTTTGAGTCTTTCGCGCAGGGCCGGCACGGTGACGGACTGATTGAAGGATGAGAGATTGACCACTCTCGAGCGGACGGAATCCACGCCCTTGGCCCTCAGCTTCGCCTCAGACGGTCGCAGATAGCGTTCCATCTTCTCCATATCCACATTCACCAGCAGCGTCCCGTGGTGAAGGCTTCGTCCGCGGTCGAGGAAAAAAGCGCTGCCGGAGAATTTCCGCCCATCTGCCGTCAGATCGTTGCGTCCGGAGAGCTCCGCCGGGACT
>JAFRAF010000356.1 GCA_017405545.1 Oscillospiraceae bacterium
TCACAGCCGTCGCCCTTGTCCAGCTTTTTGGCTTTGAACATGGCACCGTCGAGACCGCACAGGCCCAGGGCCCGGCCGCCCTGGCGGCTGATGGTGGAGACCAGGTCCTTGTTCACCTTGCCGCAGAGTATGGACTGTACAACATCCATGGTCTCCTTGTCCGTGTATCTGAGGCCGTTGATAAACTCAGCCTTTTTGCTGATTTTCTTGAGCATCTCGTTTCTCTCCGGCCCGCCTCCGTGGACGAGCACCACCCGTATGCCCACAAGGCGGAGCAGGACGATGTCCTCCATAACGGCGTCAAAAAGCTCCGGGCTTATCATGGCGTTGCCACCGTATTTTATAACTATGCTCTTTCCGTAAAAGCTCTGAATATAGGGCAGGGCCTCGATGAGGGTCTGTGCCCTTTCAACGTTGTTCATAATAATCTCTCCGTTCTGCCGATATGGCCGTCCGCCGGAGGTCATATCGGCGCCGTATTCGGGATCAGGTCCTGTAATCACCGTTTATCTTTACATAATCATAGCTGAGATCGCAGCCCCAGCAGGTGCAGCGGCCGGGACCGTTGCCCACAACTGCGTTTATGGATATTTCCGGCTCTGAGAGTATCTTCTTTGCCAGATCCTCGTCGAAGGGGAGCCCCATGCCTTTTTCGCACACGGGGATATCTCCGGCTGATGAGCTGAATGAGACTGCTGCCTCGCCGGGCTCGAATTCCGCGCCGGAGTAGCCAAGGGCGGCCAAGACTCTGCCCCAGTTGGCGTCGGCACCGAACATGGCTGTTTTCACAAGCGGAGAGGCGATGACCGACATGGCCATCAGCTCCGCAGTGTCCTCGTCCAGAGCGCCGCTGACGGTGCAGTTTATCAGATGTGTCGCGCCTTCGCCGTCGGCGGCCATGGCCCTTGCGAACCTTATGCAGAGTTCCTTTAATGCGGACAGGAATGTCTCATAAGCCGGTCCTTCGGCGCATATCTCGCTGTTTCCGGCAAGTCCGTTTGCCAGAACTGCGCAGAAATCATTCGTGGAGGTGTCCCCGTCCACGGAGACCCGGTTGAAGGAGACCCTGACGCATTCCAGGAGGGCCTTCTTGATCATATCCGAGCTTATGGCCGCGTCCGTGGTGATGAAGCAGAGCATGGTGCCCATGTTGGGATGAATCATGCCGCTGCCCTTGGCTATGCCGCCCATGCGGGCCGTTTTGCCATCCAGCTCAAACTCCACGGCGAACTCCTTGCGCTGTGTATCCGTGGTCATAATGGCCTTTGCGGCGTCCGTACTGCCGCTGTCGCTTAGAGCCTTTACAACATCGGGCATGCCCTTTTTTATGGCCTCGATTCTCAGCGTCTGGCCTATAACGCCGGTGGAGGCGACTATCATATCCCCGGCCTCTATGCCCAGAGCCTCGGCAGCGGCTGAGCACATCTCGGCGGCGTTCTCCATCCCCATGGGGGCGCAGGCGTTGGCGTTTCCGCTGTTGGCGATTACGGCTCTGGCCCTGCCGTCGGCAAGATGCTCTCTTGTCACATGCAGGGGAGCGGCTTTTACTTTGTTTTTGGTGTAAACGGCGTTTGCGCTGCATGGGTAGTCGGAGTATATAAGGGCCAGGTCCTTCTTGTCGCCGCTGTTGGCCTTTACCCCGCAGTGTATGCCTGCGGCCTTGAAGCCTTTGGCCGCGCACACGCCGCCCTCGATAAATTTCATATTTATCCTCCCTGTTATACAAGACCTGCGGACTCGTCAAAGCCCAGCATGATGTTCATATTCTGTACAGCCGCGCCCGAGGCACCCTTGCCGAGATTGTCAAATCTGGACGTCACGAGAATGCGGTCACTGTTTCCGCTGATGCTGATCTGAAGCATATTCGTGCCCGCATTGAAGTTGGATTCCAGCATGCCGGAGTCCACTGGGGGAGCCACCGTTATAAAGCGCTGACCTCTGTAAAAATCGCTGAGAGCATCGAACAGTCCCTTTATATCCAGATCCTTTTTGAGCAGAGAACGGTGCAGGGGAACGGAGGTAGCCATGCCCTGACGGTAGTCGTCCACTATGGGGCAGAAAACTGGGGCCGTTTTAAGCCCGGTCACCGCCATCATCTCCGGGAGATGCTTGTGGCTCAGATTAAGACCGTAAATCCTGGGGGAATAGAGGGCCTCAGCCTTGTCCCGGGACTCGTACTCGGCGATCATCTTTTTTCCGCCGCCGGAGTAGCCGGTGAGTGAGAAGCAGCTCAGCTCTGCGCTGTCCGACAATATGCCCATGGCGACGAGTGGATATACGATGCTGATAAAGCCCGTGGCGTGACAGCCGGGATTTGCCACCCGCTTTGATACGGTTATGCGCTCCCTGTGAGCCTTGGACAACTCTGGAAGACCGTAGTCCCAGCCAGGAGCCGTACGGTGGGCGGTGGAGGCGTCAATGACCCGGGTGTCGGGGTTATCTATAAGATCAACGGCCTCGATTGCCGCCGCGTCCGGCAGACACAGGATGACCAGATCGGCCTGATTCATGAGCTTTTTCCGCTCATCCCTGTCCTTGCGAAGCTTTTCATCTATCTTTAAAAGCTCGATATCGTCTCTACCGGTCAGTCGCTCAAATATCTGCAGGCCCGTGGTGCCCTCCTGACCGTCAATAAAAACTTTTGGTTTCATGTTATGCCTTTCTCTCAGCGATGAAGCTCTCGATTATGCCTATCTGTCTTTCAACTTCCTCCGGGGCGGGGCCGCCGGGGACTTTGCGGTTTTTGACACAGGTGTCCGGATCCAGTGCTGAATAGATATCCGTGTCAAAAACGGGCGACAGCTCGCGGAGTTCCTCTATTGAAAGCTCCTCCAGCTTTTTGCCCGAGGCCACACAGCCGTTTACCAGCCGTCCGACTATGGTATATGCGTCCCGGAAGGGGAGACCGCGCTTTACAAGGTAGTCCGCGCAGTCCGTTGCGTTGATAAAGCCGTTTTCCGCGGCCTTTCGCATGTTGTCAGTGTTGACCTTCATGGTCAGCAGCATGGCGGTGAACACGGGCAGTATCTTTTTAACATTGTCCACGGCGTCGAATACCTGCTCCTTATCCTCCTGCATGTCCTTGTTGTAGGCCAGTGGGAGGGCTTTCATAACTGTAAGCAGGCCCATAAGACTGCCGTAGACCCGGCCCGTCTTGCCTCGGGTGAGCTCGGCGATGTCGGGGTTCTTCTTCTGGGGCATAATGGAAGAGCCTGTGGAATAGGCGTCATCCAGCTCGATGTATTTGAATTCCCATGAGCACCAGAGTATGATCTCCTCGGAGAAACGGGACAGATGCATCATCAGTATGGACAGGGCGGACAGCAGCTCGATGGCGTAGTCCCTGTCAGAGACCCCGTCAAGGCTGTTGTCTGTTATGCGCTCAAAGCCCAGTTCCCGTGCGACAGCGTATCTGTCGATGGGGTAGGTGGTTGCGGCCAGAGCGCCGGAACCCAGGGGCAGCTCGTCCATGCGATCGAAGCAGTCCTCAAGTCGGGTGACGTCCCGCTTGAGCATATTGGCGTAGGCCATCATATAGTGCCCAAAGGTGGAGGGCTGAGCCCGTTGAAGATGGGTGTAGGAGGGCATCAGGGAAGTGGTATTCGCCTTGGCTATGGACGCGAGGGCCTCCATGAGGGACAGCAGGAGACCGCGAATCTCGATTACCGCGTTTTTGATCCACATGCGGAAATCCAGAGCCACCTGATCGTTTCTGCTTCTGGCCGTGTGCAGGCGCTTGCCGGAGTCGCCGATGCGCCGGGTCAGCTCAGCTTCCACACCCATATGTATATCCTCTACCTCCAGCGGGAAGTCCAGCTTCCCGGACTGGATGTCCGCGAGGATGTCTCTGAGGGTGCTGATTATCCTGTCAGCCTCCGCGGGATCGATTATCCCCTGAGCGCCCAGCATTGCGGCATGGGCCATGCTGCCGGTGATATCCTCCCGGTACATGCGCTTGTCAAATGTTATGGAAGCGTTCAGCTCGTCCACAAGCTTGTCCGTGTTCTTGTCAAATCTCCCTGACCAGAGCTTCATATGGGTCTCCATTCCGCCGCCTGCGTTTTATGATTGGAATATAAACTCCGCAAGCGGCCTGCGGGGTTCATATATATGCAGCAATGACGGCGCGTCACAGCCTGTCGCGCCGAGTGCGCGTTATCAAAGCAATGGAGCCGGCCATTTAAGCCGGCCCCGATCAAGTGTACATTACTTTCCGCGCTGTGCGTCCAGCAGTGCCTTTACCTTTATGGGAAGTCCGTAGAGGTTTATGAAACCGGCGGAATCCGTCTGGTCATAGTCACTCTCACCGAAGGAGGCGAGGGACTCGCTGTAAAGGCTGTATTCGCTCCAAATGCCGGCGGGGATCATATTTCCTTTGTAGAGCTTGAGCTTGACCTTGCCGGTAACGGTCTCCTGAGTCTTGTCCACGAAGGCGTCGAGAGCCTCCCTGAGGGGGGTGAACCACTTGCCGTCGTAAACGAGCTGGGCGTACTGCAAGGCCGCCTGTGCCTTAAAGTGCGCGGTCTCCTTGTCCAGGCAGATCTGCTCGAGCACCTCATGCGCGTAGTAGAGGATAGCGCCGCCCGGAGTCTCATACACGCCGCGGGACTTCATGCCCACGAGCCTGTTCTCGACGATATCGAGTATTCCTATGCCGTTCTGGCCGCCTATCTCGTTGAGCTTGCGAACAATGTCGGAGCCCTTCATCTTGACGCCGTCCACGGCCACCGGAATGCCCTTTTCAAAGTCTATCTCCACATAGCAGGGCTTATCGGGGGCCATCTCGGGGGATACGCTCATCTCCAGGAAGCCGGGCTTGTTGTAGGTGGGCTCGTTCTCGGGATTCTCAAGATCCAGTCCCTCGTGGGAGAGGTGCCAGATGTTCTTATCCTTGGAGTAATTGGTCTCACGGCTGATCTTAAGGGGGATGTTGTGGGCCTCGGCGTAATCTATCTCCTCGTCACGGCTCTTGATATCCCAGATCCTCCAGGGGGCGATGACTTTCATCTTGGGGTCGAAGTGCTTGATGGTCAGCTCGAAGCGGACCTGATCGTTGCCCTTGCCGGTGCAGCCGTGGCATATGGCGTCCGCGCCCTCGAGATGGGCTATCTCCACCAGCCTCTTGGCGATGGGGGGACGGGCTGTGCTGGTGCCGAGGAGGTATTCCTCATATTTGGCGCCGGCCTTGAGAGTGGGGAATATGTAGTTCTCAACGTATTCATCCACCAGATCTTCTATGTATATTTTGGAAGCGCCGGTCTTAATGGCCTTTTCCTCAAGTCCGTCAAGCTCCGCTTCCTGTCCGACGTTGCCGGCTACGGCGATGACCTCACAGCCGTAGTTTTCCTTGAGCCAGGGGATGATTACGGAAGTATCGAGACCTCCGGAATAGGCGAGTACGCATTTTTTGATCTGTTCCATTATTTAAGTGCCTCCGCAAGTATTATTTTAGTTTAACTGGATTATATCACCGACTGCCTTTGAACGCAAGAGTGATTATGCATAAATTTTCACAAAATAATTAATAAATATTTAAGGAAATGCAAAAATATCACGCATAAAAAGCGGATAACGCCCATCTTTGGAAGAGCCTTATCCGCTTTTATTCATTTAGCTGCCGCTGCTGCGGCGCAAGAGGGATAACAGCCGGTGCGCGCTATTTTCTGCCGCCGCCTCCGCCGGAGCGTCCGCCGAAGCCGCCGCCTCCTCTAAAGCTTCCGAAGCTGCTGCCGGAACGGCTGCTGAAGCTGCCGCCGCTGGAACGGCTGCTGAAGCCGCCCATACCGCTGAATATACTGCCGCTGCCGCCTCCTCCGCTGCCTCTGCGTCCGGAGCCTCCGCCTGCGCGCCCGCCGTGGCCGCTGGGTTTGGCGGTGAAACCGCTGTTGTGGGGCTGGGTGTAGTTCTGCTGATAGCCTGGACGGGGCTTGTTATAGCCATTGTAATTGTTTACCCAGGGATCCGGCCGGTGGTTTTGGTTGTAATTGTAGTTGTAGTTATATGACGACGGCCTGAACCAGCCGTGCGGCCTGTAGGGCCTGTGGGGCCTCGCGCCCCACATGTACCAGAAGTGGTAACGGGGTATTGTAGGGCCCATACCGCTGTAGTAGTAGGTATATCTGCGCCTGTCGCGGATATACTTCACTAAAAGCCACACCAGCACAATAAAGATAATAAGTGTGATATATCCGCTGGCTGAATCGCCGCTGTCGGTATAACCGCCCTGATTCTGAGAGTATCCGGAAGAGCCGCTCTCCTGGCCGAAGGGTACCAGACCGCTCTGGGAGCCGGATGAGGATGAATAACTCGTGCCGTAGTAGTCCTCATACCAGTCCAGTATGGCTGCGGAGACTTTTTTGACTCCCTCGTCATACTGGCCTCTGTCGTAGTAGTCCCAGAAATACTTGTCCAGTATCCTGTCGGCATCGAAATCACTTTCAATGCCGCTGCCCACGGCCAGCCAGCCCTTGTTTTCCTCTGTGGCGAAGAGAAGGAGCGTACCGTTATTGGAGCGGTCGCTGCCCACGCCCCAGTTGTTGAACAGA
>JAFRAF010000357.1 GCA_017405545.1 Oscillospiraceae bacterium
ACAGCTGTGCCCGCTCGACGCTTTTTCCCTCGTGCTCCCGCAAAAACTCATGGTGTTCCTCATAAGTCTTAAAGAGAGGCTCCAGTCTCTCCAGCTTTTTTTCGGCATCCAGACCCACCTTCATTACGTAGTAGATGTCCCAGACGGAAATCCTGTCGCTGACTTCGGCGGAGAGCGCTGCACCGGTGGCTGCGAACATGTGGGCGTCTTTGGGTACGATCACCTGCTCGGGCTTGAGACCCAAAATGCGTATATAGGCCTCCCGCAGCTCAGTCAAAAAGTGCAGCGGACCGCCTAAGAAGGCGACCTTTCCCCTTATGGGCTTCCCGCAGGCGAGGCCCATAACCGTCTGCTTGGCCACAGCCTGAAAAATTGACGCCGCCAGATCCTCTTTTTTTGCCCCCTGGTTTATCAGCGGCTGCAGATCGCTTTTTGCGAAAACACCGCAGCGAGCCGCTATGGGGTAAATCGTCTTATATCTCTTCGCGTAGTAATTAAGTCCGTCGGCAGAGGTGTTCAGCAATTCCGCCATCATATCAATAAACGAACCCGTTCCCCCGGCGCATACGTCATTCATGCGCTCATCGGGACCGTCTGTGATATAGATTATCTTGGAATCCTCTCCCCCCAGCTCCAGCGCGACATCGGCTTCGGGAGCCTTGACGTCGAGGGCGACCTTATCGGCGATGACCTCCTGGAGATGGCGCACACCGACTCTTCTTGCCAGATCGAATCCGCCGCTGCCGGTGATGACTGTGTCGAAAAGGAATTTCTCCATATAAAGACCCAGTCCCCTCATACGCAGCGCCAAGGCCATTATAATATCACAGACAGTGTCCGCAACATATGAGCCATGACGTCTGTAATCAGTGTAGAACACATTCATGTCCCTGTCCAGAACCACGGCCTTTACCGTTGTGGAACCGATATCCAGACCAAGTCTGAACATACCATCATAATTCGTTCCCAATCCGACGTATTTCATCCCTATCCCAAAACCTCCTGCTGCAACAACATAGTTAAAGGCAAAAGCCTTATTGGTCTTCCCGCTTCATACACAGCCCGACATTTTATTGTATATACAACATAACACAGCAGTATACATTTGTCAACAAGTTATCTGCAATATTGAATAAGCTTGTGCCTGATCTGAAAACGGCGCGTTCTGCATACACAAAACGCGCTATTTATCGATCATTTATTATATCATCGTACGGAGCAGATAACTGTCCCCGCAGAAGTTGCTCAGCTCATATAAAAACAGGACCTCACTCACTTCCTGTGAGTCCGCCAGCTCCGCAAGACTGCCGCTGTAATAGCGGGGGTCGACCATTATGACCCGCTCATAGCTGTCCGCGACGAAGGGTACAAAGCAGTTGGCAAAGGAGTCCTTGACTATCATCAGAGTCCCCGCTCCGCCCCCTCCGCTGATATCAACGTGGGAGTAGTTGCCGCCGAAGAAAACCTTGTACTTGTCTTTCTCGCTGGACGCTTCCCTGTGGTATAATTCAGAATTCTCCCCGTCCAGCTTTACATTGAAATCACATGGCAGGGCCGCCAGTTCGACTCTGTCGTATTCCGAATCCGGGTCCAGCACCTTCGAATAGAGCGTACCGCGGAACTCATCAGAGAACAGGATAAGCTCTCTGTCCCGGTATTCCCTGCCCATCTGCTCAAGATATGCCCTGGCGCCCAGTCGTGCGCCCCTGCTGGTCCAGTGGTGATCGGTCCTGTAATAGAGCTGCTCGTCCTTATCTCCGCAGAGCGCTTCTCTGATATCAAGTACAAGCGCATTATCCGCGAGCTCATTCGCACGGCTATACAGGGTATCCGCGTCGTACATCTCAGCGTGGGCGGGAAGTTCCTCCCCCAATACGATTCCCGCTGTGGGCACGAGCATGAGCGTCACGGGTATATCCGCGTGCTCCCCGGCAAAGTCGTTTATCCGACGGATGTTTTTTTCAAAACGGGCGATGTCGATATCGGTCCGGGTCACTTTTTCCAGATAATATCCGTCTGCGCCGATATATACGTCGCTTATATCTCTCTTCCCCAGCAGCTTCTGCACTCTCACGGCCAATGAATTGAACATATCCCTGCCGGGGATCTGGTCGTTCATGAATGCCTGTATATCCTCCTGGGCAGAACCGGACAGAAGCTCCTTCGCGGAGAGCGCCGGCCGGGGCTGGAGGTATCTGTTCTCATTCTCCGAGTATTCCTTTGAGGGCAGGCACAGGGTCAGTATTCCCAAAAGAGCCGCAAACGCCAGCAGCAGGCAGCCGGAGATGGTATACAATTTATTCATAAGCGCCCCCTAAAAGCGGAAATACAGAAAGGGGTTATATGTATCCCCGACCAGGAAAGCCACACTCAGCAGAAGTACGGCAAAGGCGAAAACGGTACGGATGAGAAGCGCCGGGCCCTCGCCCAGCTTCAAACGGGCTATGAGCACCTCAGCCCCCCGTTTTGGAAGGCTTGTTGAGGCTGCCGCCATGATCAGCAGCATCGGCCAATAGCTTG
>JAFRAF010000358.1 GCA_017405545.1 Oscillospiraceae bacterium
CCGCTGTCCTCACTGGCAATGACGAGGACGACGAGGCGGTCGAATCGGACGACCAGCACGTCGCAATGATCGTCGCCGAGTAGCGCGCAGACGCGGGGCGGTTTCGGCCGCCCCGCCCTTGATCTGTGAGTTACTTGGAAGCTTGTCTTGAAGGACCGCCCGCCGTGTCCTAAATTCGGTGTCGGCCGTCTCGCCAGACCTGCCGCCGGGTCAATGCTGAACGAAAGGCTGTTATGGATCTGATGGAATTACAGAAAGAGCAACCGCCGCAGGCCTGGGGATGTGAGATATATGAGGCCGTTTTGAAGGCGCAGGAGGAGTTGGAGCCGGAAAGACGCATAAATCAGCTCCGCGAGCGATGTGAGCTCTATTCTTCACGGCCCAGTCCCGTAAGCCCAGAGGCAAAGCGCATTTTGATTTCGGGCTGTCCAATAGGAGGGGTATACAGCAAAGTCATAAGAGCGGTGGAGGAAAACGGCGGTGTTATAACGGCCTTTGAAAACTGTGAAATGATAGACAGCAATCAGCGTATTGCTGACGCCGATTCCGAGGACATGATATCTGCCCTGGCAGATTGTTATCAGAACACGCCCTGTGCGATCATGTCGCCCAATTCCCTGCGGTTCATGCTCGTATCGGAGCTGGCGCGGGAATACAAAGCTGACGGCATTTTGGATATCGCCCTGACCACCTGCCACGCGTATACGGTAGAGCGGGACAGGATGCGCCGCTGCTGCAGAGAACTGGGATTGCCCTATCTGGCCATAGATACAGACAGCTCTAACGCGGATTATGGACAGATCACAACCAGAGTCGCGGCTTTCATGGAGATGCTATGATTTATTCACCCTTTCAATTCGGGTATTTTGACCGCTTTCTGCTTTACAAACCGTGCTGACAATGATAGAATAAACACGATAATTGTCTGTTAAGCTATGTACGTGCATATAATTACGGCATGTGCATGAAACAAGCACGTGGATACGCCGTTATGGCAACAGCCACCTCGGATCACTTTAATTCAGGGAGGTCATTTAATGAAAGTCAGAAGCATTATATCCCTTGTATTAGCGCTTATCATGACGCTTTCCCTGTCAGTAACCGCCTTTGCCGCGCCTGTCTATTCTGACCTTGAAGGGCACTGGGCGAAGGAGTATATGGAAGACCTTTCGGATAAGGGATTCCTGACGGGTTATGACGACGGGACTATGCGTCCGAATCAGAACATTACTTACGCTGAAGCGCTGGTGTTCATTTCCCGTTTTTATGATCTCGACGCTCAGGTCACTGAATGGATCAAGGAGGACTATTCTGACATAGTTGACAGCTGTGTGCCCTCCGCCATGGATTGGGCAAAGGAAGGGATCACAGTTTGTCTCGGCGCCGGAATAATAATGGCGAGTGAGCTTAAGGACGCGTCCCTCGGCAGCGAGATCCAGAAGGAAGTGCTGTGCAAGTACCTGGCGAGAGCAATTCAGATCCCTCTGCCCGACAGCAGAGATGTGAAATTCAGCTTTAACGATGCCAACACAATCTCCGCTGGCTGTGCCAGATATGTAATGGCTCTGGTAAACACCGGCATTGTAAACGGTGATGCAAACAACAATTTCACACCCAATCTCAGCGTTACGAGAGCTGTTGTGGCTACCATGGTATCCCGTTCGCTGAAATACCTGGATGAAAACAATGTTGAGCTTTTCCCCGCCGCATATGAGGGAATGAGCTTGAATACCGGAATAGTTTACGCGGCGTCGGCAAAAGCTTTGCAGCTCAGGACATATGACGGACAGGTAATGGAGTTTGCCATCGGTGCGGACACAAAGGTCACGGCAAATGATAAAAGCGTCACTCTGGATTCCACATACGTCGGCTGTGCCGCCTCGGTAAAGGACAATAACGGCAGCGCGCTTGCAGTGACTGTCAGCTCATCTAAGGAGACGTGGATACAGGGCAGTATATTCTCCCTTACCAAGAGCAATACCTCTCCATACATGATGGTGCTCGACGTGTTAAGCGGCGATAAGACCCGCTACAACATCTTACCCAATAAAGCAAAGATCACACTCGATGGAAAAGAGAGCAGTCTCGCCGGCCTCACCGGGGACCTGTTCATCACCTTTAAGGTAGAGGACAGATATGTCACTGAGATAATCGCTGCCACAAGCAAAGACATTAAGTCGGGCGAGATAAAGGAGCTCAATTTCGCGACTGTAGTAAACCTGAAGGTGGTCGATGAGGACAACTATGTCTGGTGTTACCAGATGCCCATAAGCTCACTGCCGACTGTAAAGAGGGGAGATACGGCTATAACCATAGATATGCTCTCTGTCGGCGACCTTGTCAGCGTGAGCATGGTAAAAGGCGCGGCGGATGTCATCACGACCGTCAACACTCAGGAAGAGCTGAGCGGTGTGCTGTCGTCAATAACCTCCACGACCTCCGGAACAGAGTGGGTGATAGTCGATAATGAAGGCGCAAAGCACACTTTCACCGTCGATCCCATGGCAAAAGTGAGCGACGGCAAAAAGGAACTGCAGATTTCCGACGTCAAAGCCGGCGACAGCGTGACCGTGACCTTGTTTGATTCCACAATCACAGAGGTGCGCCTTGCGCAGACTGTGACAGCCATCAGCAAGATAAGCGGTACCGTGCTTGCGGTTGACACGGTTGAAAAGAAGATAACACTTCTTGACGATAACAAGCTCATATACGTCAGCGCGGGCTCTCCCGTTATAGCCGACGCGGTAAAGGGCGTTGCCCTCAAGCTCAGCGGAATCAGCGAAAACTCCAAGCGGACGGTTTACGGGACCTTCGAGAATTCCACTACGATCAAAGCGACTGTCGTGATCGTTGAAGGATAGGGACGAAAGAGAGATATGGGCGGCTCGGAGATGACGGGGCTTATTATCTGCCGCCATGTAGCTTGACCACCGTTATACAGATAACAAACAGCATGCCGTATTGTGCACACGGCATGCTGTTTTGTCTCTTGAAAGCGAGTATCAGTCGTTGATTCGGAACAGACGTTTACCGTTTTCCATGGTGATCTCCGCCAGTTCGTTTACGTCTATCCCGCGTATCTCCGCTATCTTTTCCGCGGTGTAATGCAGATTGAGGGAGCTATTTCTCCTGCCGCGCATGGGCTCCGGAGAGAGGTACGGACTGTCCGTTTCGATCAGCAGACGGTCGAGGGGCATTTTCGCTGCGACCTCGGGCGCTTTACGGGAGTTTCTATATGTTACGGGCCCTGCGAAAGAGAGGTACCAGCCCCGGTCCAGCAATGTTTTGGCGCTTTCCCAGCTGCCGGAAAAGCAGAGGCATACCCCGCAGACACCGTCATACTCCGCTATGATGCTCAGCGTGTCCCCTGGAGCTTCCCGCTCGTGTACTATTACCGGCAGCTCCAGTTCCCTTGCAAGTTCAAGCTGTCTGCGAAAGGCCTCCTGCTGGCTGTCCCGCGGAGACCTGTTCCTGTAGTAATCCAGACCTATCTCGCCTATAGCGACGACTCGGGCATTCCCGGACAGCCTGCGCAGTTCCGCTATACCCGCGTCGTCCAGCTTATCGGCGTAGTGCGGATGATAGCCCACGGCGGCGTAAATAAAGGGATAGCTCTCGGCAATCCGTATCGCCTTTTCTGAGGTCTCCATATCGCATCCCGGATTGACCACAAGACTGATGCCGGAGTCCGGAAGGCTGCTTAAAAGGTTGTTTCTGTCCTCATCGAACTGTATATCGTCATAGTGCGCGTGCGTATCAAAAAACATATTTTTCTCCTGTGCGAAAAAAATGAAAATTTGTACTTGAAAACATGATTTGTATGTGTTAAAATATCAAGGATTCATTTGAATATGACTTTATAAATGCCCTTACTATCTGAAAGGAATGAATAAATTGAAACTTGCCATCACTATTATCCAGCTTATATCCTGCCTCGTGCTTGTTGTTGTCGTACTTATGCAGTCCGGTAAGCGCTCCGGCCTTTCCGGCGCTATCGCGGGTGCGGCTGACACCTTCCTTGTGAAGAATAAGGCCAGAACAGTTGATGCGAAGCTTGCAAAGGCTACAAAGTGGGTGGCCCTTGTATTCGTCGTACTTACTTTGGCTCTGAATATTGTATAATACAGCAGGGCTTGAGCAGACTCCTCTGATAGTTTAAACTCCCGTTATGGCGGGAGTTTTGCTATTTAAGAGGAAATGAGCCTTATTGTTTATGTATCACTGGCGGTAAAGCTGCACAGACTGCTTATGATAAATATTATCACTACGGCGGTCAAAGTCAATAGCCTGATGGTGAAAAGCGGGCTAAGCCCGGCAGAATCGGCCTTTGTCATATGATAATGCGCCGCTGAACAGGGCTTTTGATTGCCAAATATCCGGAGATTTGATATAATATTACTCCAAGTCAGTTTTGATTGCAGTTCTGCATGACTGCCGCGGGGCAGCACAGAACTATGAAAGGGGTGCGGATATGTCTAAGATAATCGGTATAGATCTGGGTACCACTAACTCCTGTGTGGCGGTGTTTGAAGGGGGAGAGCGGGTCATCATACCCAATGCCCAGGGCGGAAGGACCACCCCGTCCGTCGTGGCCTTTACAAAAAAGGGCGAGCGCCTTGTGGGCGAGCCCGCCAAAAGGCAGGCGGTGACGAATCCGGAACGCACCGTCAGCTCCATAAAGCGGGAGATGGGCTCCAACTACCGGGTGAAGATCGACGGAAAGAACTACACCCCCCAGGAGATATCCGCCATCATACTGCAAAAACTCAAGGCCGACGCCGAGAACTATCTGGGTGAAACGGTGACCGACGCTGTAATAACGGTGCCGGCGTATTTCACGGATTCACAGCGGCAGGCCACAAAGGACGCCGGGACAATTGCGGGGCTGAATGTGCTGCGCATAATAAACGAACCCACGGCCGCGGCCCTGGCCTACGGCATAGATAAGGAGCAGGCCCAGAAGGTGCTTGTGTACGACCTGGGCGGAGGCACCTTTGACGTGTCCGTACTCGATATCAATGCCGGAGTCATAGAGGTACTCGCCACGGCGGGCAACAACCGCCTCGGCGGAGACGATTTTGACAGCAGCGTGACCGCCTGGATACTGTCGGAGTTCAGGAAAGAAAAGAATATAGACCTCAGCCGGGACCATGGGGCCATGCAGAGGGTGAAGGACGCCGCAGAAAAAGCGAAAATGGAGCTTTCCGGGTTCCCTGAGACCACCATCAGTCTGCCCTATATAGCCTCGGACAGGAGAGGACCTTTGCACCTTGAGATGACTCTGACCAGGGCAAAATTCAATGAACTGACCGCCCATCTGGTCAAGGCCACTATAGAGCCCATGAGGCAGGCGGTGGCGGATTCGGGCGTCAATATAAGGGATATCTCCAAGGTGCTCATGGTGGGCGGCTCAAGCCGTATCCCCGCCGTCCAGGAGGCTGTGAGGGCGTATGTGGGCAAGGAGCCCTTCAAGGGTATAAACCCCGATGAATGCGTAGCTCTGGGCGCCTGCCTTCAGGGCGGAGTGCTGGCGGGCAAGGTGGGCGGCCTGCTCCTTTTGGACGTGACCCCGTTGACCTTGGGCATAGAGACCTTCGGAGGCGTGTGCACTCCGGTTATTGAGAGGAACACCACCCTCCCCATAACAAAAAGCCAGATATTCACCACAGCCGCGCCTTACCAGACAACGGTGGAGGTAAATGTGCTCCAGGGCGAGCGCCAGTACGCCAACCAGAATATCAGCCTGGGCCGCTTCAGACTTCACGGCGTACGCAGAGCTCCGGCAGGGGTGCCACAGATAGAGGTGACCTTTACCATCGACACCAACGGCATAGTGAATGTCGCCGCAAGGGATGTGGATACCGGCGTGCGTCAGGAGATAACCGTTCGCAGCTCCACCAATATGAGCCAGATGGATATTGACAGGGCCGCCTATGAGGCCCGGCAGTACGAGGCGAAGCAGGCCCAGCGTCAGCAGCAGGAGGACACAGATGAGCGGGCCCGCGTACTTCTACGGCGCGCGGAGGAGAAGGCGGGGACTCTGCCGAAAAACGAGCGGGAGCTGCTGGAGTTCGGCGTAAAGAGGGTCAGAAAAGCAATGAAAAGCAGAAGCCGCCAGGACCTGAACAGCGCCTGCGATGAGCTGGAAAAAGCCCTGGACGGTCTCAATTGAAGCAATATAATACAAGGAGAGTGTAGTAGTATGTTATTTATCTGTTATCCCAGATGCGGCACCTGCAAAAAGGCCAGGGCGTGGCTGGATGAAAACGGCATAGCCTATGATATCCGTGACATTAAAGAGGACAGGCCCACCCTGGAGGAGCTCAGGGAGTGGTATAAGCTCAGCGGAGCGCCCCTTAAGAGCTTCTGGAACACCAGCGGGATCCAGTACAGGCAGTTGGGGCTTAAGGATAAGCTGCCGGGTATGAGCGAGGAGGAACAGCTTGAGCTCCTGTCAACGGACGGAATGCTCGTAAAGCGGCCCGTACTGGTTGGAGACGGCTTTGTTCTTACTGGTTTCAAGCAGGCTTCATGGGAAAGTGTTATGGATAAGACTTCACAAAGCTGATGGCTTGTGTTATAATTTGCCATAGCTGAATGTTTGAACATATGCCGCTGATCGCATACCTGTTAAAAGCCCGGAGACGGGCGCTTTGACGCCATAGGCTTGATAATGGAATTATAAACTGCTCAAAGGAGAAGCCTGTAATGAATATAAGAATCACTGCAGACAGTACCTGTGATCTGCCGGAGGAGCTTGTCGCGAAAAACAATATAACGATCATCCCTCTCTACATAATAAAGGGCGAGGACAGCCTCAAGGACGGGCTTGAGATAACCCCCACTGAAATGTTTGAGTACGCGGACAGGACCAATGAACTGTGCCGGACCTCAGCCCCCAGCGTGGTGGATTACGCCACCGTCTTCGGACGCCTTCGCAGTGAGTGCGACTGTATCATACATCTCAGCCTGAGCTCAGCTCTGTCCGCATGCTGCCAGGACGCCAGAATAGCGGCCGAAGAGGTGGGGGGAGTCTACGTGATAGACACCAGAAACCTGTCCACGGGAAGCGGACACCTTGTACTCAAAGCGGCTGAGTTCGCACAGCAGGGCCTGTCGGCGGAGGAGATCGTCGAAAAGA
>JAFRAF010000359.1 GCA_017405545.1 Oscillospiraceae bacterium
AGTGGGATAGTACCGAGCTATCCCGTCCGTTGTTTTACCGTATATCTTATCCCTGGACAGCAGAAAACGTATGTGGGACAGGCCCTCGCCGAAGGCGAACCACTTCTGTCCCAGGGGGAAGTCATCCCAGTTCCGGGCAGTGATCTTCCATTTCATGAGCCCCGCTATGTCATAGGCTGTCAGCCCCGGCTGTTCCTCGATTATCTCGTAGCAGCCTCTCAGCCTGATATCATGGTGAATCTTAAGCTCCTCTATGCGCTCGTAGACCGATTTATTCACCTCCCTGTGGCCGGGTAGGGCCAGACGCATGGAGAAACCGGCGATCTTGTCCAGACTCTTGAGGTAGCCGTCAAGGGCGTTGGGCAGCTTGGTCCATACTATGATGTTGGGAGTGATATCGAACAGCACATGGTCACCCAGGAACATGATGTCCTCATCCACCATATACAGGCAGGTGTGACCCGGAGTGTGGCCGGGAGTCTCAACACATCTAAAACGCAGACCGCCCACGGTGAATTCGTCGTTGTCGACGACGGTCTCCGCTGTGAATATGCCGCTTGCTGCGTAAATTCTGGCGGGGTTCTTGGACCGCTGCTTTACCATCAAATCGGGCGGAAAGCCCTCCTTCATAAAGACCTCCTCAATAGAGCTCCACATGTCTGAGGTCTGGTCCTTGTAATACGAGTCGTATTCGGACCTGTTCATATAGCGCACTCGGGGCTCGATGACATTCGCAAGGCCGATATGGTCATAATGCAGATGGGTTAGAAAGAGCGTGGCCTTACTCATATCCACATCCAGCTCCCGCAGTCCGGAGAGCAGGGCCTCCCTGCACTCGGGCATGTTGAAGCCAGTGTCGATTATTAGAGCCTCGCCGCCGCTGCGCACCACATAGCTGTTAAGAACTCTAAGCGGATTGCCTGGGAGAGGGATATGTATTTTGAATATCTCGGGCTTGTCCAGTATCTTGCTGACCATAATAGCCTCCTTGACGGCTGTATGCTCTCATAGAGCATACGTATACACGTCATGTGTATTTCTGATTGTAAACTATATTATCATATCGGAGCCGCTTTCGCAAGCGCCATTTATTCGGTAAGACGCATCCCTTGTGCGAGGACGGGACAGAAAAAACCGCACTTGAAAAACACCCTCCCGGGCAGATATAATGATACATATAATGATACATATATGGTAGAATGCTCTGTGAGGGGGGATTTTTTTGATTAAAATGCTGGCGCTTGATCTGGACGGGACCCTGCTGCGCAACAGGGGCACCCTTTCACAGGAGACTGTAAAAGCCCTCCGGCGGGCGGTTGAGAAGGGCATAAAGCTGGTGGCTGCCAGCGGGAGAGCCTTTGCCTCGCTCCCGGAGGAGATACTGGAGTTCCCCGGCTTTGAGTACGCCATCGCCTCCAACGGGG
Source organism: Oscillospiraceae bacterium (assembly GCA_017405545.1). Lineage (GTDB taxonomy): Bacteria > Bacillota > Clostridia > Oscillospirales > Oscillospiraceae > RGIG2311. Next base: position 1,425 of record JAFRAF010000359.1, read on the forward strand.
CGAACATATATGACATGAGAAGCGGCGAAAGAATCTACGCGAATTATCTGACGCTGGATTCAGTGGACAGGCTCGTAAAGCTCGCCAGGGAAAAGAAGCTGAGGACCGAGGCCTGTGTGGGCGGCATACCCTTCACCAGCCGGGGCTTTTATGACAACCCCAGATTGGACGGCTTTCCCGAGTCATCCGACGCGTATATAAAGGATACTCGAAGACCGGTGGACGACATACTGGCATTTGTGCTGGAGAACAGGGAACGCATAGATTGCATGGACTATCTGATCCGGGACAGGGAGAAGATAGGGGGAATCCGCGAAATAGTGATGGAAGACAGTGAACTCTATGTCACTTCCTCCGCTTATTTCCTCATAGAGATGTCGAGGGCGGGCTCTGGAAAGGGCAGGGGTTTGAAATGGCTGGCTGAGACGTACGGAATAGACGGCTACGAGATAATGGCCTTCGGCAATGCTGACAACGACAAGGATAGGATGGCCTATGCG
>JAFRAF010000360.1 GCA_017405545.1 Oscillospiraceae bacterium
AATCGCCGCCGGAACTGCCGCCGGAGTCACCGCCGGAGCTGCTGCCGGAGTCGCCGCCGGAGCTGCTGCCGGAGTCGCCGCCGGAACTGCCGCCGGAACTGCCGCCGGAACTGCTGCCGGAACTGCCGCCGGAACTGCTGCCGGAGTCACCGCCGGAGTTTCCGCCGGAGCTTCCGCCCGAGTTATTGCCGGAGCTGTTGTTTCCGGAGTTGCCGCCGGAGCCGCTGTTATTGCTGCTGCTGGAATTGTTATTTGAGCTGTTGTTATTATCGTTACTGTTTGAGTTGTCGGTATTGCTGCTTGAATTATCAGAAGTGTCGGAGCCCACTCCGCGCAGGATGACCTTGTCGCTGGTACGGTAGTTGGAGCGTCCCACGTATACCGTGTCTATAAGGTTGCCGGACGCGTCATAGATGTACTGATAGACATCTACGGTGTAGCCGGTGTGGCCGGATTCGTCCACTTTTTCCTGTCCGGCGGGCAAGTCTTTCGTCTCTTTGTAAACTACCTTGGGGGATGAGGTGCCCACGACCTTGTAATCCAGCTCTATCTTGTTGCTGTCGGGCTTCGTGCCGATGAGGTTTACGTACAGCACCTGGTCCTCAACATACGTGTTTATCTTGAGGGGGAACTTGGTGTTGTTGGCGAACTTGAAATCTATGGAGCCCCAGTTGACCGTGGCGTCCATGCCCAACGGCAGATAGCTAACCGGATACATGTGGCAGGAGCGGTCCACGACCTCCAGGCCGGATTTGAGTACGCAGTAGTATATGGTGGAGGAAACCTGGCAGATACCGCCGCCGATCTCGTTGACCGTCTTGCCGCCCACATATGCGCCCGCGGCCTTATAGCCCTTTTCCGTTGTGCGCTTACCCACGGTGTCGTTGTATGAGAAGGTCTCGCCGGGGAGAAGTATGGTGCCGTTTATGGCCTTGGCCGCCAGAGTGATGTTGTTTATTCTGGCTGCGCTGCTTGAGTACATGGTGGTGGACTTGGAGGCGAGGGTGTCCGCGAAGAGCTTTTCCTCATACTGGGCCTTGGTTATCTCCGGCTGGGTGAGGATAAGGTCTATGGTTACGGTGTCGCCGTTGGCGGCATCGTTATATAGCTTCTTCGCCTTTTCCAGGTCGAAGGTTATGCCCGGCTCGTCGGGAGTGACCTGTCCGCTCTCCTTGTCGTATTCAGCGCTCTTGGCCTCGCGGGTGACATTGTTGTATATGGCCTCCAGATCTATCTCGGTGGGTTCGGAGCTCTCGGGGTCATAGCGCACCTCGCCCTGCCCGTTGAGCATGGCGGCGCAGATGAGATCATATACCTCGTCCTGGTCCACAAGAAGGCCTTTGACGCCCTTCTTGATGATTATGTTGGAGTCGTTTATGGTGCATGCCGCTGACAGCACATCCGCGTTGGCAGTGGCGGCGTGCTCGCTTATAAGGGCCTTTACACCCTCGGAATCGAAGGAAGAACTGTCGGCCTTAAAGGCGTCGGCGTGTTTTCCCAGGAAGCTGTGGCCGATATATGTGAGAGTGTTGGCGACAAAGCCGCCCTCATGGCCGTAGGCTATGGCCTGGTCTGCGCCGTTTTCACAGGACAGCTCCAGTCCCACCTGGTCTGATGTGATGGGGAAGCTGTAGCTGTCGGACAGCCAGACGTTCAGGCCCTTGGACTTGTAGTTCTCAAAGCCGCCCTCCTGCAGGGCCTTGACCGCGCCGTCCCGGTCCAGCTTTGACACATCGATGCCCATACATGTCACACCGGGCAGCACCTTTTCGGATTTCTGTGCCACAGCGCCTATACCAACAAATGCGGCTGCGAGCAGTACCACAATGACCAGAAGAGCCGCTAATGCGCCCTTTCCGCCCTTACCCCTCTTCTTCTGCTGGCTGCCTACAGGGGGACGCTGACCGTTGGGGGCCTGGGTCCTTTGGGCGCTGTTAGCGGGTCTCCCGGACCTGTTGTTCCCGGCCTGTTTTCCGGCCTGTGGAGTCCTCTTTTCGGCAGGAGCCTTTGACGCTGTTTTTTTCGGCTCGGGAGCCTTTTTCTCCCTTGCCTTACTGCTCTTGTTATCCTTTTTTCCGTTCCTCGTGTGGCGAGGGTAAGCAATTTCACTCATTTTCGTACCCCGTTCAATAATGATTGAAAAACCATTTTTCTTAATTATGTAAGATTATAATATTATAATTATATTACTTTGTTCCAGAAAAGAAATTACAAGCAGATTACGGTTTTGCCCGCGTAGATGATAATTGATGACAAACTCCGACAATCAGGTTATGCCGTTGAACAGAGGCGTGTCGTCGGGCTGGGGAGGGAAGAGACTAAGCTGGCTGTCATCCAGCTCGCCGCCCGACTTCCAGGGGGTGCCCATGAGGCTGCGCTGACGGGTGTTGGCCTCCAGAATGTTGCCTATGAGCACATTGGAGATGAGAAAGCCCCGGGGGGTGAAACTCCAGCGCTCGCCCTTTCTGGCCACCCAGCCCTCCTTTTCATAGGAACTCAGCAGCTCCTCCACAAGTTCAAAGCTGCAGGGATAGATGTTGTAATACTCAGAGGCGCAGACCCCCTTGTTTGTGCGCAGACCCAGCATGAGATATTCACAGCCCTTTTCGAAGTCGCTTATGTACTCGCTTAAATCCACAACGGAGCTGCCTGTGAGTATGCCATCGGTGTATTTGCGCACATCTGGCAGGTAGTTGAAGCGCTGTCCGCCTATAAAGGAGTGGGCGGCCGCGCCGAAGCCCAGATAGTCGTCGCCGTTCCAGTATTTCAGATTATGCCTGCTCTCCCTGTCCCGAAGGGCGAAATTGGATATCTCATACTGGTGGTAGCCGTAGCGGTTTAAAGCGTCGACGGTGTATAGATACATATCCGCTTGGGTATCGTCGTCCGGGATAAAGGGGGAATCCCTGTACAGGTAAAGGGGAGTGCCCTCCTCGATGCGCAGACCGTAGCAGGAGAAATGCTCCGGCTGCAGGGCCGCCGTGCGGGCGAGAGTGTCGGCCCACTCGTCCTTTGTCTGTGAGGGTAGACCGTAAATGAGATCCACGCTTATGTTGTCAAAGCCCGCGTCCCTTGCTTCGCTGACCACCTGCTCCGCGTCGGAAAAGCTGTGCTTCCTGCCCAGACTTTTTAAAGTGCCGTCGTTTGAACTCTGTATACCTATGGACAGGCGGTTTATGCCGGCCTTTCGCATGCGCTGCAGATCCTGAAAGCCTATGGTGGCAGGGTTGACCTCCACGGTCACCTCCGAGTCTATCAACACGT
>JAFRAF010000361.1 GCA_017405545.1 Oscillospiraceae bacterium
GACAAGCCCCTCATGGCCCCCATCAGCGCCGGTGACGTGCTGGGCGAGATCAGCCTGCACTACAAGGGCGTGGAGTACGGTAAGACAAAACTGGTCGCCAGCACCAATGTGGCCCTGTCCAGCCTTGAGTATCTCCGATCCGAGATAGCCTCCCTCTTCTCCCACACGCTGGTGAAGCTCCTCATATTCATTATCCTTGTAATATTCATCCTGTACATCGTCCTCGTGATACGCTATAACAAGCACCGCCGCATAGCCCGTGCGAACGCGGCCAAGCGCGCTCAGATGGCCCGGCAGGAGCAGATGCGCAGAGAGGGGCCCAGCACAGGCAAGAGCTTCGAGGATATCGAGGACATGATACAGAACAGGGAGAAAGCAAAAAAATAACTCCGCTTTCCGATTTTTTGTATTGACATTATCGTTTCATTTTAGTATAATAGCAATCGTCTCCGACAGGTGGGACGGCTCGGGAGTATAGCTCAGCTGGTTAGAGCACTTGCCTTACAAGCAAGGGGTCACAGGTTCGAGTCCTGTTACTCCCACCAAAAACGTGGCCGAGTAGTTCAGCTGGTTAGAACGCCAGCCTGTCACGCTGGAGGTCGTGGGTTCGAGCCCCATCTCGGTCGCCAATATGCCTCGGTAGCTCAGTTGGTAGAGCAGCGGACTGAAAATCCGCGTGTCGCTGGTTCGACTCCGGCCCGAGGCACCAAATGCGCGGGCATAGCTCATCTGGTAGAGCGCCACCTTGCCAAGGTGGAGGTAGCGAGTTCGAGCCTCGTTGCCCGCTCCAATGGCGACATGGCCAAGTGGTAAGGCAAGGGTCTGCAAAACCCTGATTCCCCGGTTCAAATCCGGGTGTCGCCTCCAGTAAAAGCCTCTTTGTCTTTTGACAGAGAGGCTTTTTTGTGTTCTTAAGCCTTTTATCATTCGCAGGAACACGAGAGACCGACAATTTGCGGCAACAGAAAAAATTTCAGCTTTCTTTTAAGGACTGTTTAAGATTTCCACTGTATCCTGTCTGCAGAAGCAAAAAAGAGCCTTCAAAAAACTCTGTAAAATAGTACATAAGACGGGCTCCAACTGAAGATCCTCTGAGGCGTTATCCATCCGGCTGCACTGGACACTACCCCCGCTTCCTACGTGTTTTTGTAACCGTTTTGTTCCATTCACCTCGCTACTTCACAATTTGTTTTCATTGATGCGATAATTTATTAATCAAATCCCCGCTATTATATTATATTATTGTGCCATAAGTTAAGAATATAAAGACAGGAGGCTGTGCAGATGTATAATGACAATGAATTCGATGGCAGCGCATATCCCCGCAGCGAGGACGTGCATGAACCGAAGTACGATACGAATTATTACGACACTATTTACAGGGACATAGAGAACAACACCATGGATCTTCATGACGGCGGCTATGATGAGCCCCGCGAGGGCCAAAGCTACCACAACCGCTTCTATCAGGAGCGCACCCGCAGAGTTCCTCGTGCAAAGCCAAAGGAAAAAAAGGAGCGCAGCCACGTGAGCAAAGCCAGAGGCGCTCTCAAGGCCGCCGGTATCGTGGCTCTCTGCGCCATATTCAGCATCGCTTCCGGCATAGGAACTTTCCTCTATATGGATCACCAGTACGGAAACACGGCCGGCAGCAACAAGAACGTTGTAATAGGCTCAAGCGTCACCACCGCAGATACCTCGGGCAGCACGGCTGCGACCCTGGATTCCAACGGTCTCAGCGCCTCCCAGATATATGATATGGCATGCGATCAGGTGGTCGGCATAAGCAGCTCCGGCACTACCACCAACGTCTTCGGGCAGACCTCATCCTACGCCACCGCGGGCTCAGGCTTCATCATCTCCGAGGACGGATACATCATGACAAACTACCACGTCATCGAGTATGCCGCCCTGTACGGCGCCGATTTAAAGGTGCTCCTCCACAACGGTGACGAGTACTCGGCCGAGATCGTGGGCTATTATCAGGACAACGACATCGCAATCATCAAGATAGACGCCACAGGGATCAAGCCCGTCACCTTCGGCAACTCCGATACCATGGTAGTGGGCCAGACGGTCTACTGCGTGGGCAACCCCCTGGGCGAGCTGGATTTCTCCATGAGCAGCGGCATTATCAGCGCCTTTGACAGGATAATCACCACCGAGAAGAGCACATCCGTCAACATGTTCCAGTTCGACGCGGCTGTAAACTCCGGCAACTCCGGCGGCCCTGTCTATGACAGCAACGGCAACGTTCTGGGCGTTGTGACCGCCAAATACAAGGACAGCGGCGTAGAGGGCCTCGGCTTCGCCATCCCCATCAACGACGCTACCAAAATCGCCAGCGATCTGATAGCCTACGGTTCCGTATCCGAGGCCTATCTGGGAGTGGTCGTATCCGACGTATCCTCTGACGCCTCAAAGTACGGCAGTCCCATGGGCGCCTACATCGATTCCGTAACTGAGGGACTCGCGGCTGAAAAGGCCGGCCTGCAGGCGGGCGACATCATCACCGCTATCGACGGCACCGCCGTTAAAAGCGTCAGCGAGCTGAAGGTTCAGCTCAAGCATTATAACGGCGGCGACACCGTGACTGTATCGGTGTACCGCACCGGAGACCACAATTCGATGGATCTCCAGGTGACTCTGGACGACAAGGCTCTGGTAACTGCCGCCGGCAACGAGGCCGCAAATCCCGAACAGCAGCAACAGCAGAACACAATGCCCAACCAGCAGCAGAATACAATACCGGATCAATTCTCCGGCGACGGCTCCCAGAACCCCTTCTACTACTATTACTACAACGGCGGCGACGGCTCAAGCGAAAACGGAGCCATGCCCAGCCCCTTCAATCCCTGATTAAATGCTGTAACGATACCATAACACTTACTTCCAATATATCCGAAAAGCGCACGCTGAGTTTCCGGCGTGCGCTTTTCTTTTGCGCAGAGAGATATTTTCTTCGGAAAACAGGGCTTTTAAAAAATTTTTCGGTTTTTTTGTAACCATAAGCGAGAAAAGTTGTGTATACTTATGACAGGCAATTAAAGGAGGCGATACTTCTGAATGACAATGATATTCTGGCTCTATACTGGGATCGGGACGACAGGGCGATAGCCGAGACCGATCTGGCCTACGGCGCCTACTGCCGAAGTATAGCCAAAAACATACTCAGCACCGACGAGGACACGGAGGAGAGCGTCAACGATACATATCTCGCAGCCTGGAACTCTATCCCTCCCAAAAAGCCCGAGGTGCTGCGCACCTTTCTCGGACGGCTCACTCGGAACATATCCATAAACCGCTGGAGAAGCTGCAACGCCGAAAAAAGGGGCGGAGGCCAGTTTCCCCTGGCTCTTGAGGAGCTGGAGGGCTGCGTCCCCGACCGAAACGACCCGGAACAAAGTCTTGAGGCAAGGGAGCTGGGACAGGCCATTGACAAGTTCCTGCGCGGTCTGCCTCTGCGTGACTGCAACATTTTCCTGCGGCGCTACTGGCATCTGGACTCCATCGCCGATATCGCCGCCCGCTACTCCATCTCCGCGAGCAATGTAAAGACGATACTGTTCCGGACAAGAGCCAAACTCAAAAACTATCTGGAAGGAGAAGGTATATCAATATGAGCAAAGAGAGCGATAAGATTATAAACGCCGTGGGCGAGGTCGGCGACGACATAGTCGAGCGCACCGAGAAGGCCGAAGCCTACAACAGCTACAAGCGCAAATACAAGGGGCTCATCGCCCTGGCCTGCTGCGCCGTGGCAGCGATCGTCATAGTGCCTCTGGCCTTTATGCTCACCAACGGCAGCCTGAAGGGCGGAGACGGTGTGCCCGGCGTCGTGAGCTCAGACAGCGCCGCCGTGGACACAGTCGACGCGGAAGCAGGCAACGGCAGCCAGCAGGCGGAGGAACTGATCACAGATGAACAGGCCCAGGCCACAGCCCTTGCGGCAAACTATGACCAGGTATACGAGGCCATAGACAGCAGCCGGAGCAGAAGCTCATCCATGATGGCATATGGCTACGCCACGGAAGACGTAGCGGAGGCCGAAGAAGCAGAAGCCGATGGTGCTGCCCCTGCCGAGGCCCCCGCCGCCGACGTTGCGATGAACGCTTCCGCGAAAGGCAACTCCGCTGCCCAAGCGGACACCGGCTCCACCGTGATGACCGGTGAAGAGGGGCTCGGAAGCGGCAGCGACGACTACTCCGGCACCAATGTACAGGTCAAGGGCATAGACGAGGGCGATATCGTCAAGACCGACGGCAAGTATATCTACTCCATCACCGACACAAATCTCTATGTCTACAAGGCTGACGGCGAAAACAGCGAATCCCTCTCCATCACCACCGTGGGCAGCGAAAAAGACAGCGATGAAGCACCCGAGGGCAGCGGCTACCGCTGGTATAACGAGGGCAGCTACAAGTACCCCTTTGAGATGTACATCTCCGGCGACAAGCTGGTAATACTGTCCAATTTCAGTCAGTGGCTCTATTATGAGATGAACGACGATGAGTATCATTCAGAGAACACCCAGCACATGTGTATAGACATCTACGACGTCTCCGACCCCGCCTCCCCCAGGCTCAGCAAGGCCCTGGGTCAGGACGGCTGGTGCCTGACAAGCCGCCTTATGGACGGGAAGCTTTATGTCATAAGCAACTACTACGTGAGCGGTGAAATAGACAAGGATGAGCCCGTCACCTTCGTTCCCCGCAACTACGAGGATGATAAGATCGCCGCGGTCGATTGCGCCAGTATTCTCCTGCCCGGCGAGATAAAGGATACCAGCTACACCGTTATAAACAGCTACGATCTGAGCTCCGAGAGCCTTGCGGACAGCCTGTCCGTCCTGGGCGGCGGCTCCACCGTATACATGAACTATGACAACCTCTATATCGCCAGCATGTCCAACAAGCAGGAGACCAGCGAGCCCTATACCGACGGCATCTACAGCGTAGTGGACTACTCCTACAGCTCCACAACGGACATCATGCGTTTCGGCTTCAAGGACGGCATAGAGCTCAAGGCCGAGGCCCAGCTCCCCGGCTATCTGGACAGCCAGTTCTCCATGGATGAGTACGACGGCCATCTCAGGCTGGTCACGACCACCTCCAACAGCAGCTACTCCATATACACCGACAAGGAGAAGGGCTTTACCAACTACGTGGACGGTGACTCCGGCAGCTATAACTGCCTGTATGTGCTGGACATGGATCTGAATACCGTGGGCAGCATTGAAAACCTGGCCCAGGACGAGTACATCTACTCCGCCCGCTTTGACGGCGAGGTGGGCTACTTCGTGACCTTCCGCACCACCGATCCCCTCTTTGCCGTGGATCTCAAGGATCCGGCGAACCCCACCATACTCTCCGAGCTCAAGCTCCCCGGCTTCTCCGACTATCTCCACGTCTGGGATAAGGGTCTGCTCTTCGGACTGGGCAAGGAGGCGGATGAGGAGACCGGCCGTACCGGCAATCTGAAGCTGAGCATGTTCGACACCTCTGACCCCAGAGCGGTCACTGAGCTGCACTGTCTGCCCATAGACAGCTACTATTCCGAGGCCCTGTACAACCACAAGGCCATGCTGATAGCCCCCGAGAGGAACCTGATCGGCTTCTGCTGCGACGACGGCCGGTACTACTTCTTCGGCTACGACAGGGGCGACGGCTTCAGGGAGCTGGCAGTGGTGGACTTCGACGAGTGGAACTACAACACCCGCGGCCTCTACA
>JAFRAF010000362.1 GCA_017405545.1 Oscillospiraceae bacterium
GTGGACGACGCGGACTACCGCCGCGTCATAGCCCTCCTGCAGGAGGTCCGGCGTATGCGGGAATCGGAGGCCGCCCTCAAATACGCCGACATGGTTGAGTACTATACCCTCTGGGCGCACCAGATAAAAACCCCCATCGCCGCCATGCGTCTTACCCTGCAAAACGAGGACTCTCCCCTCTCCCGCCGTCTCATGACGGAGCTGGGCCGGGTGGAGCGCTATGTGGAGATGGTGCTGGCATATTTGCGGCTGGACTCTGACTCCACAGACTACGTCCTGCGGGAGTGCGAGCTGGACGATGTCGTGCGGGGTGCGGTCAGGAAGTTTTCGGGCGAGTTCATACAGCGCCGGCTGGCTCTGGACTTCCGTCCCACGAATATCCGGGTGCTTAGCGACGAGAAGTGGCTGAGCTTCGTACTGGAGCAGCTCCTGTCCAACGCCCTGAAATACACCCCTGAGGGCAAGGTCTCCGTCTATCTGGAGGCCCCCGCCACACTATGCGTCGCGGATACGGGCATAGGCATAGCGCCGGAGGACCTGCCCAGGGTCTTTGAGCAGGGCTATACAGGCTGCAACGGCCGCATGGACAAGCGGGCCAGCGGTCTGGGACTCTACCTCTGCCGACGGGTCTGCGGGAATCTGGGCCACGGCATAGCTGTCGAGTCCGAGCCGGGCAGGGGCACGACCGTGCGGCTGGACCTCTCGCGGAAAAGGCTCGGGGCGGAATAAACGCGCCGCGCCCCGCATTTGCGTGAAGACAGTCCGTGCCTTACAAAACTGTAAGAAATCAGCGGGAAAATGTAAGCCAAATCGATGGCGGCGCATTTTCCCGCTTGTTATGATAGTGGCAGAATTCCGAAGGAGGAAAACTGCATGAGCATTCTGGAAGTACATGATCTGAAAAAAGTATACACCTCCTGCTTCGGCACACAGAAGGTGGAGGCTCTGCGCCGGGTCAGCTTTTCCGTGGAGCAGGGGGAATACGTGGCCGTCATGGGCGAGTCAGGCAGCGGCAAGACCACACTCCTGAACCTGCTGGCCGCGCTGGACCGGCCCACATCCGGTTCCGTCCTGCTGGACGGGGTCGACACCTCCGCTCTGCCGGAAAAGGACGTGGCGGCCTTCCGCCGCGACCAGCTGGGCTTTGTGTTTCAGGACTTCAACCTGCTGGACACCTTCACTATAGAGGACAACATATATCTCCCGCTGGTGCTGGCGGGCAAGTCCCACGCCGAGATGGAAAAGCGCTTAACGCCCCTCGCCCGGGAATTGGGCATTTCGGAGCTGCTGAAGAAGTACCCCTATGAGATTTCCGGCGGGCAGAAGCAGAGGGCGGCTGTTGCACGCGCCCTTATAACCGAGCCCAAGCTCCTGCTGGCCGACGAGCCCACGGGCGCTCTGGACTCCCGCTCCACCGACGAGCTGCTGGGCCTATTCGCCCAGGTCAACGGCAGGGGGCAGACCATCGTCATGGTGACCCACAGCGTCAAAGCTGCCAGCCACGCCACCCGGGTGCTCTTCATCCGGGACGGAGAGGTCTACCACCAGCTCTACCGGGGCAGGGACACAAATGAGCAGCTCTATCAGAAGATATCCGACACGCTCACTGTACTGGCGACAGGCGGTGACAGATGATGAAAAACGGCTTTTATCTCCGTCTGGCTCTGGACGGCATGCGCAAGAACAGGCGGCTCTATCTCCCCTATCTGCTGACCTGCGCGGGCATGGTGATGATGTTCTATATCCTCTCAAGCCTGGCCAACTCGCCCCTGATGCAGACAATGCACGGCGGCGACACAATGAAGATGACCCTGAATCTGGGCACCATAGTCATCGCCATCTTCGCCCTGCTGTTTCTGTTCTACACCAACTCCTTTCTGGCCAGGCGTCGGAACAAGGAGTTCGGGCTCTATAACATCCTGGGCATGAATAAAAGAAACCTCAGCCGAATCCTGCTGTGGGAAACCCTTATATCAGCCCTCTTCGCCATCGCGGGCGGGCTTGCGGGGGGCCTGCTCTTCGCCAAGCTGGCGGAGATGTTTCTCCTGCACATGGCCGGGGAAAAGGTGGGCTACGCCCTGCGCGTGGAGCCCGGGGGCATATTGATGGCCATCGCGTTCTTCGCGCTGATATTCGCACTGATGCTGACAGTATCCCTTGCCCGCATGCGGCTGTCAAAGCCGCTTGACATGCTGAAAAGCGAATCAGCGGGTGAAAAACCGCCTAAAGCCAACTGGCTCTTTGCACTGGCCGGCGTCATTCTGCTGGGCGCAGCCTACTATCTGGCGCTGAGCATAAGGGAACCCCTGACCGCCCTCGCCCTGTTCTTTGTAGCGGTACTCATGGTCATCGCGGCCACCTATCTGCTGTTCATCGCGGGTTCCGTGGTGTTGTGCCGCATTCTGCAGAAGAACAAGGGCTACTACTACCGGCCCGAACACTTCGTATCTGTCTCATCCATGGCCTTCCGCATGAAGCGCAACGGCGCGGGACTGGCCTCCATATGCATCCTCGCCACCATGGTGCTCGTGATGCTCTCGTCCACCAGCTGTCTGTATTTCGGCGGTGAAGACGCCCTGCGCGGCCAGTGTCCCTATGACATGGAGCTTGACGCCGCTTTCGACCGCCCCTCTGACTGCACTGCGGAGAGCCTCGACCGGCTCTGCCGCCTCGCCCACGATGCGTCCGGCGGACAGGAGAGCGGACTCGTCTCATTTACCACGCTGGAGGTCAGCGGCTATTTTGACGGCGGCGTGCTGGATATAAACAGCATTGTCCGGGCTGTGGACATGTCCTCCCCCGTGTCCCTGCTGGAGAAGCTGCGCTCGGTGGAAGTATTCCCCCTATCCGACTATAACCGGCTGATGGGCACGGAACTGAGTCTGGAGCCCGGTGAGGCCATGCTCTGGTCCAGCGACGGGAAGTACCCCTGGGACAGCCTTACCGTAAAGGGCTCACGGACCGTACACATCCGTGACACGCTGTCCACGCTGCCCGTCAGGATTTCGACGAGCTCTACGCTTGTCACCGTCTACTGCCTTTTCGTGCCCGACTGGGAGGACTATGCCTCTGACGTGACAGCTTACGCCGCAGGCATAGGCGCGGATCGGAGCGACGCGGTATGCAGCCAGTCCTGCGCCTTCGACCTGCCCGGCATGGATGAGGATGAACAAATCTCTGTCCGGCAGGCGCTCATCGATGCGATAGATGGACATAAGGACGGAAACTCAGCGTTGACGAGCTTCAGCATCGGGTCCCGGGCCCTGTACCGCAGCGACTTCTTCAGCGCCTACGGAAGCCTCTTCTTCCTGGGCATCATCCTGTCCATCGTCTTCATCGCCGCCGCGGCGCTCATCATATACTACAAACAGCTCTCCGAGGGCTATGAGGACCAGCGCCGCTTCGATATAATGCAGAAGGTGGGCATGACAAAGGACGAGATCAGGAGGACCGTCAACTCTCAGGTGCTCACCGTGTTCTTCGCCCCCCTGCTGATGGCGGGCCTGCATCTGGCTTTCGCCTTCCCCTTCGTGCAGAAGCTCGTGCGTCTCTGGGGCGTGATGAACACCCCGCTGCTCATTGCCACCAGCGTCATATGCTATCTGGCCTTCGCCCTGTTCTATGTGTTCGTATACCGCGGGACGGCAAGGGCATACTACTCCATAGTCAGCGGCGGTGATGCCCGGTGATGCGGAAAATGCTTCTGAGGCCCGTCCTCTGGCTGGGCAGCGCGCTGATACTTATGCTGGCGGCGCCCGTCTATATCCTCCTTTTGGTCATCCGCGGCGTATACGCGCTGATCGACCGCGCGGTGAGAATAATCAGACCATAGTTCAACACCCTGGGCTCGGATATCGGGCCCGGGGTGTTGTTGTCAGCGGTATCAGCAAAGTATATATTCTCCGCTGTTTATCAATGCCTCTTTCCGCGCTTTTTGTAGTCGGCTTCAATGGGCGCGCACCAGTCCGGGGCGAGCTCCTCACGTCTGCGTACCCGTGCCACCGCCTGTCCGAGCACACTGTAATTGAGCTTCGTACCGATGCCGTCACACTTATAGCGCACGGCCCGGTCCTCCCGGATGCCGAAGCTCTTCGCCGCGGATATGGCGTCCATGTTGGCGCCCAGGAACAGGAATTCCCAGCCGTACTTCTCCTGCTCGTGCTTGACCATCCTGCGAACCTCGTCATAGCTGTACATACGGCTTGCGTTCTCCAGCCCGTCCGTGGTGATTACAAAGACAGTCTTTCCGGGGCGGTCCTCCTCTCTGGCGTACTTGTGCACGTTCGCGATGTGGCGGACGGCGCCGCCGATGGCGTCCAGCAGGGCGGTACAGCCGCCTACGCTGTACTGTTTCTCCGTCATGGGCTCGACCTTTCTGATGTCCGCCCGGTCATACAGCACGGTGCTGCAATCTGAAAATAGCACCGCGGAGAAAAGCGCCTCGCCCGCCTCTTTTTTCTGCTTTTCCACCATGGTGTTAAAGCCGCCTATGGTGTCGTCCTCAAGCCCCGCCATGGAGCCGCTGCGGTCGAGTATGAATACGATTTCAGTGAGATTGTTGTTCATAAGAACACCCCTTTCCTTTTTGTCGGCTTAATAATAGCCCATCGGAAAGGGGTTTTGGTCAACCGGGAGTTGACTATTTTACGATTTCAGTCCCGTTTTAAGCAGGGGCAGGCCACAGTCATAGAGGGCCTCGTTCACAAAGGTGACGCTGTATATCTTCCGCTCGATGCAGTACTGCACCACAAGGTCGGACTTGTTGCTGCGCGTCAAGGCATAGCCCGCTTTTTCAAGCAGCTTCCGGGTCTGGGGCAGATCCAGCTGAAGTCCTATCGCCAACTGTATGACCGTGCTCTTGGTAGGCTGGTAGTCCCTGTTGTTCAGTATCTTGCTGAAGAGCTGCTTGCTGACCTCAGCCCGCTTGTAGACCTCGGAATCCTTGCCCTCCCGCTCCCGGAGCAGGTCGAGGAGATATTCGGAAAAGGTCTTGTCGTGCTGCCTGAGTATCTCGTCAAGTGAAACGGAATAGGACACAGAATCCTCGTAAAGGTTTTCCTGCGGCGCGCAGACATCGGACTTTTTCCTGTGTGGGCGCGGTATTCCGATACTTGGAAACCTTCTTTTCGACGCCAGCTTGGGGAGTCCCCCTCCCGCGCTCGGGCGGGGGTATCCGTCAATGCGATACTCCTCCTCATGCCGCGCGCTGACGTAGTTGTCATCGATATAGCTTTTCAGCTCATCGAACAGGGAACCGGCGATGCCGAAGGCTTTGGCGTTGAACAGCACCAGATATATCTGCATCTCGTGCTCCAGCAGGAAATCCGTGAAGGCCCCTATGGCCGTCGACAGGGCCAGGTCATGGGGAAAGCTGTAGGTCCCGGCCGCCAGCAGAGGAAAGGCGACGGACTTACAGTCCAGCTCACGGGCAAGGCCCAGGGCGGAGTCGTAGGCCCTGCGCAGCAGCTCCTCCTCACCGAAGCTGCCGTCTATCCACGCGGGGCTGACCGTGTGCAGCACGTATTTGGCTGAGAGCCCATACGCGGGCGTGGCGGCGGACTGACCCACAGCTATGTCTCCGATTTTTCTGCGGGCCTCCAGCAGCTCGGGCCCGGCGGCCATGTGTATGGCATAGTCCGTCCCCCCTCCGATGACCGCTTCCGGGTTGGCGGTGTTGACAATGGCGTCAGCCCTGACCTTTGTTATATCGTTTCGTACTATCTGTAAGGGCATAGTTGACTCCCCCTCATATCCGCAACGTCTGAATCTGCTCCGCAAGTATAGCGTATTCAGCAGCGATTCTCTGCCGCTGCCTGCCTACATATTGCCCGGGTAGACATAGCGCAGCTTCTCCCGGGCGACGGACACGAGTCTCAGAACGCTCTGCCGTTCGGTCGCGCTTCGGTCCGTCATGCGGTAGCGCGGGAAAAAGCGCGTCAGGTGCAGCGTGATTTCCTCTCCGTTCGGGAGTGAGGCGACCCATTCAGTCAGCGCCCTGATCTCCTCTTCCGTATCGTTCATCCCCGGCACGACCAGGGTTGTGAGCTCCACATGGCAGAGCTCCGCCGCACGGGCGATAAAGCGCTTCACCGTCTCCAGGTCGCCGCCCAGGAGTTTCTCATAGGTCTCGGCGCGAAAGCATTTCAGGTCTATATTCAGGGCATCCGTGACAGGCAGAATCTTTTCCGCAATCTCCCCGTTCACACAGCCGTTCGTGACAAGAACGGTTTTGAGCTCTCTCTCCCGGAGCAGCTGTGCCGTATCCCACACATATTCCCAGCCGATGAGCGGCTCGTTGTATGTGAACGCGACGCCAATATTGCCCCGCGGGCGCAGATCATCCGCCAGCTCCGCCAGCTTTTCCGGAGGGAGATATCTGTCCTCGTCCCGGACGAACTCAGCTCCGTCGGAGGCCGAGATCTCCCAGTTCTGGCAGAAGGGACAGCGCAGGTTGCAGCCGAAGCTGCCAACCGAGAGAATTGCGCTGCCCGGATAAAAGCGCGCCAGCGGTTTCTTTTCGATGGGGTCGAGGGCTATGGAGGAAACGACTCCATAGTTGAGCGGGATGATCTCCCCGTCGCGCATTCCCCGCCCGCGGCAGAGTCCTGTCCGTCCCTCCGACAGGGCGCACCGGTGGGGGCAGACCTGACAGGCCCGTTTTTCATCAGACATGGCGCACCACCTCGAAGCGCTCCAGCTCGTAGTTCTTTTCCCGTTCTGAGAGTCCCGCCTTTCTCAGGGCGATGGAGACCTGCTCGTCCACGGTGTCCACCCCATCGAGATTTGGCAGCAGCAGTCCCCTTTTCCAGCCCTTGCTGACTATCACGCCGTAGCGCTTGACGTCCAGCTCGTCCTTAGAGCGGATCTTTTCCGGGCTCGACAGCACATCGACGCTGATCTCAAGAGCGTCCAGCTCGTCCACCCGAACCGGGCTGAAGCGCGGGTCCTTTGTTGAGGCGGATATGGCGTTCTCGATTATCTCCTCCGCCACACAGCCCTGTACAGGCTGCATGGTGCCTATGCAGCCGCGCAGCCGCCCGTCCTTGTGGAGTGAGACGAACACGCCCGCCTGCTCGGAGCACATTTCCGTCGGCAGCTCCTCAGGCGGCTCTATGCGTCTTTGCCCCCTGACCCAGGCCTCTATTTCCGCGCGGGCGAGCTTTACCCACGGGTCCTCCCGCTGCCGCCGCTCATCCAGTATCTGTCTGCGGCGCGCGCGCCATTTGTCCAGGAGCCTCCGCTCCCGGTCGTCGCCCGTAACCAGATATGTGCAGACGCCGTATCCGACGCCGAAGGTGCCCTCATGGCTCAGCCTTTCCGTCTCCAGACGCCGGCCGTCCAGGGCGCCGGCCATAATGCAGAAGCTCCGGTGACCGCACTCTGCAGCCTTCTCGCAGAAGCTCTCCTCAAAGTCAAGCAGCTCGTCGAAGGCCGCCCGCCCCATCACGTCCATGACGCGCTCGTCATAAGCCGGCCCCTCCGGGGCAAAGCCGTAGGGTCCCTCCTCCAGCAGCTTGTGGGAGAGGTCTCCGCTGCCGACAAACAGAACGCGGCGGCCCAGCTTCTCCGCCGTCTGTCCGATCATCTGCCCCAGGCGGTAGTGGTCCGACAGCGGCAGGCCCGAGAGTCCGACGCGGACCAGCCGATAGTCGCTATAGAATTGATCGATATAGTACAGCGGGATCATCGTCCCATGGTCAAGCTCCGCCCTCCGCTCGCCCAGCGTGCCCGCCGGGAAGTCCTCCCTCTCCGCCAGGTCGGAGAGTTCCGCCGTGAATTCGGAGTCGTAGCTCACCTGAAAACGGAGCTGCGGGGCGCGGAACTGCCCCATATCCCCCTGCGCGCTTTTGCCCGGAGAGATGTGGAAGTAATCCGCGTACAGTATCGTATGCGGAGAGCTCAGGACGATAGTATCCGGCTTGAGCTCCGCGGCGAAGGCGGCCGCCTTTCTATAGGCGCTGTCGCTTGCCGCTATCTTTTTTTCTTCTCCCCTTCCGACCTCCGGCAGGATAATCGGAGGGTGCGGGACCATAATCGCGCCGACAACAGACATTTGTTTCGCCTCCCATGACCGTATCGCATTGTATTTCGGAAATCGCGGAATCAGCCGATAGTATGCTTGGACTTCCGGCATGTTATGCGTATATTTACAATATATCACGAAAGCACGGATTTCACAACAAGGCAAGCCCGTTGCGAAAGCAAAAAGCCGGACCTCGAAGCAGCCAGTCGACCGCTCCGAAGCCCGAAATGCCCGCATTTTGCACGTTTCAGCCTTAAATGCAGTAAAAAGCCTCTTTTGCTTTGCAGACAAAAGAGGCTTCTTTATATTTGCGCAGAACAATTATATCACTTGTATGCATGGCTGCCCGCGTCTTGATCGGGCATCAGTAATACAGCCCGTATTTGACTTTTATTCTGTCCAGCTTTTCAAGCATCGGCTCAGCGCCGAACCATAGGAATATCCATGTAGCAGCCGCATGTACACAATCCACGGGAAAGCCCGTGGCGTAGTAGGTCAGCATTATTTTCCAGTTGAGCTCATGTGCCCATATGAGGGCGGCTGCCGGATTCATAATGCCGCCGTATATGACTATGGCACAGAGCGCGCCGAACACGCACAGGGGCAGACGGCTGCGGCGCAGCAGGCCCTTACGGAAAAGCAGACCTGACAGAAAGCCGATGATACCCATAGCGAACATCTGCCAGGGCGTCCACGGTCCCTGAGAAAACATGAAGTTGGACACCAGCATCGCAACAGCGCCCACGAGGAAGCCTGTCTCGCCGCCCAGGGCCACACCGGCGATGATGACTATGGCCATGACCGGCTTGAAATTGGGCAGCATGAAAAAGACCGCTCTTCCCGCCACGGCTATCGCACATAAAACGGCTATGACCACCAACTCCCGCGCCTGGGGCTTTCTGCCCTCAAAGAGGAGGAAGAATGGCGCCACGCACTCCAGCAGCACCAGAAGTGAGATGAAATAATACTTCCTGCCGCCCAGGTAGGTCTCGCCCACGAAGAGCGTGACAGGTATCATCAGCAGGATAAGTCCCGCTGCAAGGACAGTCCGCCGTGAGAGCTTTCTCTTTTCCACCGGCGGCAGCGTCAGATAGTCAGGCCTTGTACTCTTCCTTGTAACGGAAAAGGCGAAAACCAGAAGGCACAGGATTAAAAGTCCGTATAATGCAAGCTGCCTCCCCGCCAGCGCTGTCGGCCCGCCGCTTCCCACAATGGCGCTGATATCGGTAAGCGTCAGCGCCTGAATAAAGAGGGCTGCTGCCCCTATGCCGGAAACCGCGGCCAGCGCTTTTCTCCACAGGGGAAGCTTGCCTGGCGCGGCCGCGGCGCTTTCCTCCTCCGGCTCAGGCAGCGGGGCTCTGAGGTCGGGCAGTATGGGCGCCGGGGGCAGTTCTCCCCCGCAGGCCGCTATCAGATCCTCGGCTGTCACAGCCTCCGGCAGGATGCCCCTTGCCATCCTGTTTGCGGAGGTCGTATAAAAGCTGTTCCCGGAAAAAAACTCCCGTGGAGTGCCTGCCGTCACAATGTTCCCGTCGAAGAAGAGGGCGCAGCGATGGGCATATCTTGCACAGAACTCTATGTCATGGCTCACCATCAAAACAGCGACTCCACGCCCTGAGAGCTCGTACAGTATCTCAGCCAGCACCTGCTTGAACTCAGCATCCAGCCCCTTTGTGGGCTCGTCCAGAAGCAATATATCCGGGTCGGGCAGCAGGACCTTGGCCAGTGCCGCGCGCTGCTGTTCGCCCCCGGAGAGGTCATATGGGTGCCGATCCAGCAATTCCTCCAGGCGGCACAGGTGCACGACCCTTGTCGTCTTTTCTTCACGTTCTGCGTCCGTTTTCGGCAACAGCTCCAGAATATCCTCACGAAGCGTCTTCTTTACAAAAAGCGTCTGAGGGTTTTGGGGCAGAAATCCTGCCCTGCCAAGTCGGGTGATCTCGCCCCGATAGGGCTTGTATATCCCCGCCATCAGCTTCAGGCTTGTGGTCTTGCCCGTGCCGTTTCCGCCCAAATGGGCCAGGAGCTCTCCCCTGTGCAGGCTCAGGCTGAGCCCCTTCACTGTGTCAGGCAGCTCCTTTTCGTATTTGAACCATATTTCCTCCGCCGTCAGGACCGGCTCTCCCTCATAAGCATACACAGGCGGAGCCGGCAACTCCAGCAGCTGCCGGGAATCGGCATAACGCTTAAGCCAGTCTCTGCCCTCGCGCACGGTGACGGGGCAGCTGTCCCCGTTCTCCGTCGCTGCCCAGACGCGCATGGGCGTGGGCATGGCCATGAACATGCTATGGCCGCGGGATCTCAGCTCTTCCCCCACCTCCGCGGGGGTCCCAACGGCGACAATCTCCCCCCTGTCCATGACGATGGCGGATGATGAAAGCGGGAACACCTCCTCAAGGCGGTGCTCCGTAAGCAGAATGGA
>JAFRAF010000363.1 GCA_017405545.1 Oscillospiraceae bacterium
ACAAGGAGAAACCCAAGGCAGAATGAGCGGAGCGAATGATTATTGAAAAACCGGGGGTTTGAAAAGGGGGCCAGGCCCCCTTTTCCGCTCTTTTTCCATATTTTCTCGCGTGAGAAAATATGGCCCCCGGAGGGAGAGAGTGCAGACGATTAGTAACAGCGTCGATTTCAACGGGTGTCGCCCGGAACTGTTTCCCGCCTTATCCAATCCCGCAAAAACAGACAACGGGCGCGCCTATATCGGCGCGCCCGGGGTTTGCTTATTCTTCGGATGAATCCATTTAGGTCTACATCAGCTCACATACGAGCTTCATAAATTCCGACGGATCCTCCAGCTGGAATCCGGCCTCTACCAGCGCGCCGCCGTAGAGTATCTTGCAGTATTTTTCCGCCAGCTCCTTGTCGTTGACGGTGGCCACGCAGAGCTTGCCGAACACGGGATGATCCGGATTGAACTCCAGCACCCGCTCGGCTCTGATCCTTCCGACCTCCTCCTCGTTGAGGGGGGTGAGAGAGGCTGCGAAGTGGCGCTCCATCTCAAGGGACACCGGTCCCCTGGCGGAGATGCAGCAGGGCGAGCCCTCCAGCTTGCGCGACAGGCGGGCCTCCACTATTTTGCCGTTCAGGGCCTCCTTCACGAAGTTCAGAACGCCCTCATTCTTCTCGGAGAGCTGTTCCAGCTCCTCCTTTTCCTCCTTGCTCTCGATGTCCAGTTCCCCGTTGTTGACAGAGCGGAGCTCTCTGTCGCCGAACTTGCCAAGCATGCTGATGACGAACTCATCCACGCTCTCGGTGAGGCAGAGCACGTCATAACCGTGGCTCAGCACGTACTTGGTCTGGGGCAGGCCGTTGATGACGGCGAGGCTGTCCGCGGACACATAGTAGATATGCTTCTGCCCCTCCTTCATGTCGGCCACATACTGCTCGAGGGTGATGTTCTTGTTCTGGTTGTGGGAATAGAACATGAGCAGGTCCTTGACCTTGTCCTTGTTTATGCCGTAGTTGGCCATGACGCCGTACTTGAGCTGGCGGCCGAAGGCCTTGTAGAAGGTGTCGTACTTCTCCGGCTCCCTGTTCATAAGGCGGGTGAGCTCGGCTTTTATCTTCTTCTCCAGGCTGGAGGCGATGAGCTTGAGCTGTCTGTCATGCTGCAGGGCCTCGCGGGAGATGTTCAGAGACAGGTCGGGCGAATCCACAACGCCCCTGACAAAGCGGAAATAGTCGGGTATGAGCTCGGCGCAGTCCTCCTTTATGAGCACGCCGGAGGAATAGAGCCGCAGGCCCGGCTTGTAGGCCGGGGTGTAGAACTCATAGGGCACCTGTGAGGGGATGAACAGCATGGCCCGGAAGCTGAACGAGGAGCCCTCCGCGTCCACACGGAGCACGGAAACGGGGTCCTTGGTGTCGTGCCACACGTCCCTGTAATAGGCGTAGCAGTCCTCGTCGGGCATCTCCTGCTTTGTACGCTGCCAGATGGGTATGCGGCTGTTGGAGACGTACTCGCCCACGTATATGGGCCAGCGGATATAGTCCGAGTACTTCCTCACCAGCAGCTTCAATATGGCCTCCTGATAGTACCTGTCGTAGTTCTCGTCGTCGGTGTTGTCGCGCAGGTCGATGGTGACGTCGGTGCCGACCTCCGCCCTCTCGGCGGGGGTGATCTCAAAGCCGTCGGCCCCCTCGGACTGCCACTGCCAGGCCTCGTCGGAGCCGAAGGCCCGGGAGACTACGGTGACTCTCTTGCCCACGAGGAAGCAGGAATAGAAGCCCACGCCGAACTGGCCGATTATATCGGGCTCAATGTCCTCCTGCTCCATCAGGTTGCGCTTGAAGCTCAGGGAGCCGGACTTGGCGATGGTGCCCAGGTTGGTCTCCAGTTCCTCTTTTGTCATGCCTATGCCGTTGTCGGAGATGGTGAGGGTGCGGGCTTTGGGGTCGGTGGCGATGGATATTTTAAAATCGTCCCGGCTCATCTCAACGCTCTCGTCGGTGAGAGCCTTGTAGCAGAGCTTGTCGATAGCGTCTGTGCTGTTGGAGATGACCTCTCTGAGAAAGCTCTCTTTGTTGGTGTAGATGGAGTTGATGAATAGGTCGAGCAAGCGCTTTGACTCGGCCTGGAACTCTTTTTTAGCCATAATGAATACTCCTCCTGTTCTTGGTGATATCAGTGATATCAATAATTGTATCCATTTTAGCATTTTCCACACATTTTTTCAATAGCAGGGCCTTGACATGTGGGATATAATAGGATAAAATCGCAGTGTAAAAAAACGCGGGGGCGCCGGAGCGAGTCCGGCTGAGACGCTACCCTTTGAACCTGATCCGGGTAATGCCGGCGAAGGAAGCCGTAGTATAGTGTAAGCTACTGTGCCGCCGCGTGTGACCCATATGCGCGGCGCTTTTGTTTTGTCCGGACGCATGCGCTTCGGGGATGCCGCCCTCATACAGTGGCAGGAAGAGCCGGTTTTTGCACAGGCCGGTGCAAGAATCGGGATATTTTAATACTTGTTTTACAAACGGAGGATTTCAACAATGAGCAAAAACACAAAAATCGTGTGTGAAGCCGCGGTGATGACGGCCCTGGCCCTGGCTCTGAGCTATGTTAAAATTCCAATCGGACTGGCTTTCGGCGGCTTCGGCGGCTCAATAGACTTTGTCATGATACCCATACTGGTGCTGGCCATCCGCCGGGGCTTCGGCTGGGGCGTGGCCTGCGGCCTTGTGTTCGGCACGCTCAAATTCTTCTTTGCCGGCGGAGTGGCGATAAACTGGCAGTCCATGCTGCTGGACTACTCACTGGCCTACGCGGCTGTGGGCTTTGCCGGTCTGCTGAAGAAGGCCCCGGTCGCGGGCGCCGTGCTGGGCTGTGTATGCCGCTTTATCATCCATTACATCAGCGGCGTGACCATCTACGCCATGTGGATGCCCGAGGAGTTCATGGACATGACCATGACCAGCCCCGCCGTCTACTCTCTGCTGTACAACGGCACATACATGGTCCCCAACAGCATCATCGCCATTATCGTTATCATCATCCTCAGCCGTGTGAACAAAGGCTCCATTCTCAAGCCCGCGGATTGATCGCATACAGCGCGGCGAAATAAAACCAGACAGCCAGATTCATGTCTTTCTACCATATGCGGAAGCCGGAAAAGGAACTCGTCTTTTCCGGCTTTTCGCGTGTTTTAATCGGCTTTGCGCTCTGTTGTGCCGTGCGATTTGGGCGTGTGCCGCTAACCGAATGACTGTACAAGCTTGCAGAAAGCAACGCCTCCCTTGTGTAAAGGGAGGTGGGTCGGCGCAAGCCGAGCCGGAGGGATTGTCATGCTTTCCTCCAGAGGGCAAGGCGCCCCCTTTTACGCACAAAGGCCCGGGACCGTTACGGTCCCGGGCGCGGTTTTATTCCGGCATGCCGCTATTTCTCCGGCTCGGGCTCGGCGTCCCGGCAGCCGCAGCGCACCAGATTCTTATAGATAATGTTGTTGGAATGCCTGTCCAGATCCCCCTCAGTGAAGCGGCTGTATATGTAGATGCGCGCGAACATGGCGTAGACGTACAGCACGGACAGGGCGATGTTCAGGTACATGTGCCCCCGCAGCAGAAGCATGGCCGCCGCGAACAACGCGGTCAGCACAAGAATCGGCAGCAGGAAACGCCAGCACAGACCCATGCTCCGTTTCGCGTAGCGGAGCATCGCTATAAGGCACAGGTAAAACAGCACAAAGGAAGCCACCAGAAACAGGGTCTTGGGCCAAAGGCTTATCTGCTCGTTGCGCATGAACTCCAGGGCCGTGGTCAGGTTGTTCATGGCGAATATGAGAAAGATGTGTATAAGCATATAGACAAGGCCGGTGGTCTTCATCTCCCTGTCGATTATCCGGTTGTACAGCAGCTCATAGCTCAAAAACAGCGCCACAACGATCAGGAACACCATCAGGGAGAAGTACACCGAGCTCAGGCTCAGGGGCCCCTCGAAATAGGCCGCGGTGATTATTATCATCTCACCGAAGGTGAACACCACATAGAGCATGGCCCGCTCCGACAGGTGGTTGAAATCCAGCAGCTCCGTCCTGCTTCCCCTGCCGACGGCGAAGGTGGCCGCGATGCCGAAGAGTATGGCCGCCAGTATGAAAACGGGCGTGCCCAGCCTGTAGGTGGGAATGATCAGCAGCACAAGGGCGGCCTCGCCGAAGAGTATCCCGGCCATGCGCTTTATGATTCTGCAGATGTCCGGCTCGTCACGGTGGTTTCTCAGCTCTATCAGGTACTGTACGCCGATGTTTATCAGTATGAGGGCCCAGGCAGCGCTGAACTGCAGCTCAAAGCCGGCCCAGTGCACCCGTATCCCCTCGCCGATGTAATAGAGCAGGTACATGTTGATGAACAGGAACACATGATCACGCACGCCGTTTCGGCCGAACATGTTTATGTAGTAGGTGCTGAAATTCCATATCTGTATGATGGCGAGGGTGCACAGGACATACACGAGGAATAGTCCGGGCGACACGAAGCCGCTCTCGACATGGTGGAGCAGGGAGTTGTTCCGCCCGATGATGTATACGAATATGAGGTCGTAGATGAGCTCGAGATACTCGACTTTTTTCTCGTCCCCGTGCGCCGACACCGCAGCTCTGAGATCTTCAAACACAGTTCTCACCCTCCGTGAGCAGTCCCCGCAGGGACGCGCTGATATTTGTGCTGATCATTTCTCCGCTTTTCGGACATGATTATAACACCCATCCCCCGCCCGGTCAAATGGATGATGGGGTAAGGCGAAAATGACAGCAGTAAGTTATTGCCAAGGATGTAGCCATTAGATTAGTACAGATTTGAAAAGAATGTAGAAACTGAAACGACGAGAAACCCAAGGCAGAATGAGCGGAGCGAATGATATTTGAAAAGACAGTGGGTTTGAAAAGGGGGATACCCCCTTTTCCGCTCTTTTTCCATATTTTCTCGCGTGAGAAAATATGGCCCCCGGAGGGAATGAAGCTGATGAATAGTAACAGCGTCGATTTCAACGCATGTGCTGATAATCCGCTTTGTATGCTCCGCAGGCATACTTTTTAACGATAAAAAGTATGCAAAAATCGGCAAAGGGTCTGCGGACCCTTTGCAAACCCAGGGGCTTCAAATACCGCTCACGACCTTCGCTCTGCCTTGGTTTGCTACAGACTTTGACCCCCTGCCCCTGTTTAAGGCAGAGTTAATCGCATGGCCCCGTCCTATGCTTGAAAATCTGTACCGTCATTCGGCAAATGGCAAAGGCTCAAACAACGGGGAACCAAATCCCCGTGGTCGACCGGAGGGATATACAAGGGGGACCGGTCCCCCTTGTAAGTCGCGTCCGGCGTCAGTCGGATAATGTCTCACCGCAGCGAGTCAGTGATGAGCGGCCTTGATTCCAAACACCGCCGCGCCTATGAGGAAAGCTAAAAGCGAGCCGAGGGCGGCGGTGCCCGCGAGCAGAAGTATTATCTCGATGAGATAATTCGTGTGTATGTTGGAGGCAGCCTCGCAGAGGGCGTACACAATGAGACTGACGACAAGACCGGTCAGCCGGTTTTCCGTATCCCTCCGCATGGCGCCGAAAAGCAGGGCGATGACAACGCCGATAAGCAGAAAAAGCCGACTGTCAGAGGAAATAAGCTCGCTTAAAACAGGCAGATGGCTCATATGTAATCTCCTAAAAGCCCTTGATTATCTCCGCCGTCAGGGCCTTTGCCGTCTCCACGGCCAGCTGAACCGCGGACTCGAAGTCGAACCAGGAGGCTATGCCCTGCTGGGCGTGGATATAGCGCACGGGTATGCCGCTCACCACCACAGGCACGCCGTCCAGGGCGGTATTGATGACTCCGCCGTTATTGCCGCCGCCCCGGCGCACGGAGCACTGTGCGGCTATGCCCCGGCTCTCGGCCAGGTCCAGGCTGAAGCGCTGGAAGCGGGGCGAGCATATTATCGTGCTGTCGCGGAAGCGGAGCATGGGCCCCTTCTTCAGAGCTGTCTGCACCGCATAGTCCGGGGTGAAGGTATCGTCGGCGGGACAGCCCTCAAAGACTATGGCGATATCCGGGCAGACCTGGCGCACGGCCACGGCGCAGCCCCTCTCGCCCACCTCCTCCTGTGAGGACAGGACTCCCACCACATTTACCCCCGTGACCTGGTCCTGCAGGCGGCGCATGGCCTCGATGAGGGCGGCGCAGCCCATGCGGCAGTCGAAGGCCTTGCCCATCATTATGCCGTGCTCTTCGTCCCAGTAAAAGGCCGAGTCGGGCACCGCCGGTTCCCCTATGCGCATGCCGAAGTCCTCGGCGGCCTCCCCGGCCGAGCGGGCCCCGACGTCAATGACCATATTCTCCACCGCGGGAGCGCGGCCCCTCTCCGCCTCGGTGAGGAAATGGGGCGGCTTTGCGGCTATCATGCCCGGTATCCACTGCCCGAGACGGTTGCGCACATGGACCCGGGTGGCCTGCAGACTGTTGGGGTCCATGCTGCCGATGCGCACGAACTCCATGGTGCCGTTTGGCCGTATTGACTGGACCATAAAGCCCACCTCGTCGCTGTGGGCGTCCAGCATAAGGGTGGGGAGGAAGGGGTCCATGCCTTTTTTCGGATACAGGTACAGGTTGCGCAGGCAGTCCTCG
>JAFRAF010000364.1 GCA_017405545.1 Oscillospiraceae bacterium
TGAAATCATCCTGCGGGACGACGAAAACCTCATATCACAGGGGGGAAAGGACCTCACTCTTCTGGGCCAGAACGTGTACTCCTACGGCAAGGATCTGGACGAGAAGCTGGACTTTGCCGATCTCATACGCCGGATAATCGACTTGCCCGGCGACTTCCTCATCCGCTTTATGACCAGCCATCCCCGGGACGCGGGAGAGAAGCTCTTCGCCGCCATGGCGGAGTGCGAAAAGGCGGCCCACCACATACATCTGCCCTTCCAGTCCGGCTCAAGCCGGGTGCTGAAGGCCATGAACAGGCATTATGACAGGGAGACCTATCTGGGTCTTGTGGAGGCCGCCCGCCGGTACATGCCCGACATAGTCATAACCAGCGACGTGATAGTGGGCTTCCCCGGGGAGACCGAGGAGGAGTTCGGCGAGACCATAAGCCTGATAGAGCAGGTGCGCTTCGACGCCCTTTTCACCTTCATATACTCGCCCCGCCCGGGCACCCCTGCGGCGAAAATGCCCGATCCCGTCAGCCGGGCGGAAAAACAGGTCTGGTTCGACAGGCTCATACAGGCCCAGAACAGCGTGAGCATTGAAAAGCACGCGGCCTATGTGGGCACGGTGCAAAAGGTCCTGGTGGACAGCGTGGCGGACGACCCGAAATACGGGCTGCGAGCCCGCACAAACGGGGGCCGTCTGGTCCACATGGAGGGGCCGGAGGAGCTGCTGGACAGCTTCACCATGGCGGAGATAACAGATTCGGACACCTGGACCCTTTTCGGCAGGGCCGCGAAGTGACGCCGTCCCTGCCGCCCCCCCAGAGACAACACGCAATCGACGAAGACAAGGAGGATGTGTTCGTGGCAGAGCTTACCCCGATGATGAAGCAATATCTCAAAATCAAGAGCGAACACTCGGACTGTATTCTTTTCTTCCGGCTGGGCGACTTCTACGAGATGTTCAACGAGGACGCGAAGCTGGCCTCAAAGGAGCTGGAGCTGACCCTGACCACCAGGGACAGGAACAAGGAGGACCCGGAGGAGCGCACGCCCATGTGCGGCGTGCCCTACCACTCCGCCGACGCCTACATCGCCCGGCTCATAGCCAAGGGCTACAAGGTGGCCATATGCGAGCAGACTGAGGACCCGGCTCTGGCAAAGGGCCTTGTGGACCGGGAGGTCATACGCATAGTCACCCCCGGCACCCGCATTGAGCCCGCCATGCTGGAGGAGGGCCGCTCAAACTACCTCTGCTCTGTCTATTCGGATTCAGAGGGCCTGTCGGCGGCCTTCTGCGACGTGTCCACCGGCGAGCTGAACGTGTCGGCATATCCGGCGGGGGGCGTCCAGAGCCTGATAAACGACTTAAACAGATATCAGCCCGCCGAGGCTGTGCTGAGCCCCGGCGCGGCAAACATCCCCGAGCTCAGCTGCTTTCTGAAGGACAAGCTGGGCTGTCTCACGGAGCAGGGACAGAGCGGCTTTGAGTTCATGGACTCCGCCATCCTCATGGGCCGTCAGTTCGGCAAGGGCCCGGATGAGCTGGGCCTGGAGGACGAGCCCCAGGCAGTCTGCGCCGTAGGGGGCCTGCTGGCATATATAAACGAGACACAGAAAACCACGCTCAGCCACATAAACCGCCTGGAGTTCCGCTCCGGAGCAGGCTATATGGAGCTGGACGTGCAGACCGTTCGCAATCTGGAGCTGGTCTGCTCCATGCGCACCGGCGAGAAGAAGGGCAGCCTTCTGTGGGTGCTGGACAAGACAAGGACCCCCATGGGCGGCAGGCTTATACGCTCATGGGTCACAAGGCCCCTGCTGGATCCCGCCGCCATCAGCCGACGTCTCACGGCGGTGAATGAGCTGTTCTCAAACTCCATACTCCGGGGCGAGCTGCGGCTGGCCCTCAGGGACGTGGGGGATATGGAGCGACTGCTCAGCCGTGTGGTATACGGCAGCGCCGGCGGCCGGGACATGATATCCCTGGCCTCCTCTCTGGCCGCACTGCCGAAGCTCGCCGGGCTTCTGGCCCCGGCCGAGTCCAACATGCTCAGGGAACTGGGCGCGCTGGACACCCTTCAGGACATACGCGCCCTCATTGACGACACGATAATTGAGGAGCCGCCCTTTTCCGTAAGGGAGGGGGGCTTCATAAAGCCCGGCCGCGACGCGGAGGTGGACAGGCTGCGGAGCCTGCTGGACAACAGCACCGAGGCTCTGGCCGCCATAGAGACGCGGGAGCGGGAGCGCACCGGCAAAAAGCTCAAGGTGGGCTATAACCGGGTTTTCGGCTACTACATAGACATCCCCCGTTCCATGTCCTCGGACGTGCCCGCCGACTATATAAGAAAGCAGACCCTCGCCAACAGTGAGCGGTTCATAACCGATGAGCTCAAGGCTCTGGAGACCGAGCTGCTCACGGCCCGGGACAGGCTCTCGGTGCTGGAATACAGCATATTCACCGAGCTCATGCGCTCCGTCTCGGCCCGGGCGGCCGGGATAGGGGCCTCCGCCCAGGCCGTGGCCCTCATCGACGTCATCGCCTCGCTGGCCGAGGCGGCGGTCAAAAACGATTACTGCATGCCCCAGGTGGATTTGTCCGGCTCGATAAACATAAAAGACGGACGGCATCCCATAGTGGAGCTGGCCCAGGCCGACACTCTCTTCGTGCCCAATGACACGTACTTAAACGACTCCGACTGTCGCTGCGCAATAGTCACCGGCCCCAACATGGCCGGAAAGTCCACGTACATGCGGCAGACCGCCCTCATCGTAATAATGGCCCAGATAGGCAGCTTCGTCCCCGCCTCCGGGGCGAGCATCGGCCTTATCGACCGGGTGTTCACCCGCATCGGCGCCTCCGACGACCTGTCCTCAGGCCGCTCAACCTTCATGGTGGAGATGACCGAGGTGGCGGACATCCTGAAAAACGCCACAAAGCGCAGCCTCATCATACTTGACGAGGTGGGGCGCGGCACCTCAACATATGACGGCATGGCCGTGGCCAGAGCCGTACTTGAGCACTGCGCCGACAGGAAGAAGCTGGGGGCCAAGACGCTTTTCTCCACCCACTACCACGAGCTGACCGAGCTGGCGGAGCAGCTGGAGGGCATCAAAAATTACAGCATCAGCGCCAAGAAGAAAAATGACGGGCTCATCTTCCTGCGGAAGATAGTGCCCGGTCCGGCTGACGAGAGCTACGGCATAGAGGTCGCCTCCCTGGCAGGCGTGCCCGACAGCGTGATACGTCGGGCCAAGTCAATACTCAAGACTCTGGAA
>JAFRAF010000044.1 GCA_017405545.1 Oscillospiraceae bacterium
ATAAACAGGGCGACAAGCAGCAGCGCGATCACTATGCCCGTTATTATCAGCTGTTTTTTTCCTTTGCTCATTCTATGACCCCAGCTTTTCTCTGACCCAGCGGAAAAGGGCCACGGCGGCGTACCCTATGAGCACAAAGCTGCATGTGTACTGCAACCACTCGGGGAACTCGATGATAAACGCGTTGGCGGTGGATATGCTGTGGGTCACTGAGTCGTAGTCCAGGACCGGCTTGAAATTCGGGAATATCCTGTTCGTGACGTAACCCGCTATCTCCGACAGGGCGATGACCATGACTGAGTACATGATAACGGCCCTTCGGCCGATGGTCCTGCTGATGGTCAGCAGCTCGGCAATATTCGTGGCGCAGCCCGCCATGAGGAAAGTTATGGCCACGCCGGGGGAGGCTCCGCTGGCCACAAGCGCGGCTATAAAGGGAATGTGCCCTATGGCACACACGTACATGAGGGCCGCGACTATGGTAATGCCCAGCAGGGATATGAGCCCGGGGTCGCCCAGATAGCGCTGGATGGCGGTCTGGGGGATGACCGTGAACAGCAGACCGGCGATGAGCATGCCGGAAACGGTGTATTTGCTTATGGTGAGGGACAGCTCCGAGAAGGACCAGCGCAACCCTATGACTATACGCCGCAGGAAGGGGGGCTTTTCCATCTCAAGCTTTATCCCGCCGCCGGGCTTTGCCTCGTAGGCGGGCTTGTAGTACAGCTCGTCCCCGGCGAATTTGTTGGCCACAAGGCCGATTATCATCGGTCCGAAAAACCCGGTGATTATGTATACTATGGCGATCTGGGGCCCCAGCAGGCCGAAGGCCAGTATGATGGCTATGGGATTTATCATGGGGGAGGAGGTCATAAAGGTCAGCGTCGGACCCAGGTACGCCCCCGCGAAATACATGCTTATGCCCAGGGGAATGGTGCCGCAGCTGCATATGGGTATGCACATGCCCGTCAGGGTAGTGAGCAGCAGGCCGGTTATCTTGGTGGAACCTATGGAGCTGCGGCTCAATGTGTCCGCCCCCACGAAGTCGTGGAGAGCTCCCGCTATTGCGAAGCTGAACACCATCCAGGGCGAGGCGCTGTTGAGCATGCTCAGGGCGGAAAACAGCACCTCTTTTATAAATGTGAGCATTTTTATCTCCGTTCTGTCGATTATATTCGGCAAAAGCGCAAATCAAGCCCCCGCATGGTGTATACGGAGGCTCATACTTATGCCGTGATGACCGCGTTTTGATCGCGGCCCGCTGCGAGCTGAGGGGAGCCCGCGTGTTTTACTGCTGCCCCTCTTTGCTCAGCTTCATGAAGGCCTTGCGGATGCTCATCTTGCTGATATCCGTAATGACCTTTGATTCATTAAGTATAAGCATGCTCTTTGTGACCATGCCGTATTTGGGTATATAGTCATCGTCCTTGCCGGCGACATAGGTGCGAACTTCCACATTGGGGAAATCAGGCGCAAGGGATTCAACGAATCCTCCGAACACCTCGCATCATGCGCAGGCGGTGATGAACTCAAGACAGGGATGATTCATTATTGCTCCTTTCACAGTTTGCGCTCATGTCCTATTCAAAGGGCTGTGCCTTCTGAGAAAAGGCCTCTCGTACATATTCGGTAAGTTTGATGACATAGTCCTCAAACTCCCGTGAGTTTCTGTCTCTGGGGCGGGGGAGGTCAATAGTGATATCCGCCACCAGCTGTCCCTCGTGGCTGCCCATGACTATGACCCGGTCGCTCATGAATACGGACTCGGCCACGTCGTGAGTGACCATTACGGCGGTGATGCCGGCCTGAAGCACCATCTGCTCCAGCTCGTTCTGCATCAGCTCACGCATCTGGAAGTCGACGGCGCCCAGGGGCTCGTCCAGCAGAAGGACCTTCGGCTGTCCCGCCAGAGCTCTGGCCACGGCGACACGCTGCTGCATGCCGCCGGAGAGCTGTATGGGGAACTTCTTCTCGTGGCCCTTGAGATGGGCCATATCCAGCAGAAAATCAAGCCGCTGCTGTTTTTCCTCCTTCCCAATGTCCATGAAGCGCATGTAATCGCTTATGTTCTTTTCCCCGGTCATCCAGGGGAAGAGGGCGTAATTCTGGAA
>JAFRAF010000365.1 GCA_017405545.1 Oscillospiraceae bacterium
CAAGTACCAGTTTCTTGTTTATACCTCCGGCGCGTGATTTTGCATCTCCAAAACAAGAAGCAGAAATTTCCAAAATGAAAATTAACTTTGGTTTTAGAGTGTGTTGCCAGAATCTCTACTTTGTAACGACGGGAATGACAGTTATTATGTCACTTGAACGCTAAACTGCTCATTGAAAGCGAATAGTCAAAAGCTGAGATCGGTTTGGCGTTACGTCCATGCGGTTCATTTCCTTGATAAAGTCGCTTTTCCTGAGAAGTGCTCCCACGACGGCCAGTCCACCGGCCGGAATGATTCGTTCATCGCTAAACTTGACAATGATACTCTGGTTTGTTTGAAGAACGGCTCTACGCTTTGCACTCATGGATAACAGCTCCTTTGGGGATATTCACAGCTATCCTCTGTTTTTGTACTCTGGTACTTCACGGATTCAGGATACACTCAAGGAAATCCCGGAAACCCTGGAAGAGCTGAAAGAAAAATAGAGTGCCCGGCTCTGAAATCACCCGAACAGAAATCCTGCCCCCAGGAAACAGAGCGCGCTTAACAGGAAGGGCACCATCAGCATGGGGATGGCCGTCTGGGCGTATCGAACATTTTCGACCTGCGCGGCGGAGCAGGCCAGGGTGGATTCTGAACCGTAGAAGCAGATATGCGAGGCCGCCGCGGTGGCGGAAATGATAGCCGCCGCGGTCAGGAGCAGGTTGCCGTCAAGCGCCTGGGCAATTGGAATGATGACCGGGAAGGCAATGGCGCAGATCCCCCAGAAATTGCCCGCCGCCACGCCCAAAGCCGTAACGATGAGGAAGGCCGCCGCCGGCAGGATCTGAGGGCTCATGGCCGCCTTCGCCGCGCCGATAACGTACTCCGGCATCCCCAGCAGACTGTTAATGTCCCGGAGAATGAAGGCGCTGGTGACGATGAACAGGACCCCGATCATATCCTTGAAGCCGGACAGGATGGTGTTCAGGTATTCACCCGGCCCCATCAGCCTTTGGGGCAGATACAGGACGGCGCAGAACACCAGGCAGGCCAGGGTGCCATATAATATCTCTCTGGTGGCGATGGTGATGGCAGTGATGAGCGCCACAGGGATGATGAAGTTAAGGGCATTGGAGCTTTTGACCGCCTTCTCCCCTTCTGCGCTTCCCGCGTCCTCCCTTTCCCTGCTCCGCAGTTCCGCATAAGCCTTTTTCATGGGACCGAACCGAGGGAGCACGCCCAGTGCGAAAAGCAGTCCGCACAGCAATGCCAGCACCGGGTAGAACAGAAACGGCAGGACATTCAGGAAGGTGGGCAGCCCCTCCTCCGCCGGGCAGATCCCCGTGGAGACCAGCTGACTGATCATGAACACGCCCCAAGTGGAGGTGGGCACGATGACGCAAATTGAAGAGGCCGTGGCGTTGCTGAGAAAGGCCAGCATTTCCCGTGGAATCCGAAACCGGTCCGTTGCCTGCCGCATGGCGGCGCCCACGGAGAGGATGGAAAGCCAGTCGTCCACAAAGATGACTACCCCCAGGAGCCAGGCCCCCAAAAGGGTTCGTTTTTCTCCCTTGCAAAACCGGGCGGCAATCCCGGTGAAGCCCATAATCCCGCCGGAGGCCTCGAACAGAGCCACCAGACTTCCGAAGAACCCGCAGACCAGCACCAGCCAGATCCACAGGTCGCTTCTCATAACGCCGTAGACCACATCCAGCCAGGGCTTGGCAAAGCCCTTCCCGTACAGAAGGACCGCGCCGACGACAGTTCCCGCCAGCAGGGAAGCCGTTGTCCGCCGGGTAAAAAACACAAGAACGATGACCACCGTCACCGGCAACAGGCTCAAAATGCCGTAGGTTTCCATGGAGCAGCCCTCCCCCGCCAAAATGTTTCTGATGATACTGATGACCGATAAAAAAACCTGAATCCGTGGAACTCGTTCACAGAATACAGTTGAACCCTTATACCACAACGACCGCAGCTGTTTTTGAGTTTCACCCATTGGGTGAAAGGTGTAACGCTCGAAATCCATTATAGCGCAAGGCATTCCGGATTATTTCATGTTGAGTTTAACGGATTCAGGATCTTTTTAAAACATCATGTTACATCGCTTTCTCCTTTTAAAATCATTTGCTGTCGACAACTCTATATACCATGCTTATCATTATTGGTTGTATTTTAATAATATCTTCTATGAAGAGACCTCTTTCAACTTCTATTCCCCATCCCCCAGACCGGGCAGGCCGCAGGCGGATGCGCTTGCTCTGACGGCACGAACAATAGCTCTCTCCATGGCGACAGACGCCATCACGCCCACCGCGTCCAGATTGGCCGGAACGTCCCCGACGGAAGCGGCATAGATGCTGTCCCCGTCCAGCAGGGTGTGGACGGGCCGTATGGCCCTTGCATAGCCGTCGTGGCTCATGTCCGCCGCCTTGCAGAGCTGGGCCTTGGACAGCCTGGCGTTGGTCACGATAAGCCCGATGGTGGTGTTGGCGCCCGGGGCCGGTTCCGGCCCGGTGAAGTCCTCCGCGATGATCTCCTCCGCGCTGCGGCCTCTCTCGTCCCGGACTCCGGCGATGCGCTCGTGCCCGTCATATACGTCGCCCACGGCGTTCACCGCCACGAGGGCGCCCACTTTGAGCTCTCCGCTCTCCAGGGCGAAGGTCCCGAAGCCGGATTTCATGGACTTCTCTATGCCCAGCACCTTGCCCACGGAACAGCCCGCGCCCGCGCCCACATTGCCCATCTCGGGGGCGGCGTATGAGGCCCTGTCGCAGGCCAGCTTCGCAAGCTCGGCGTCGGGTCTTATGTCCCCGCGGCCCACATTCAGGTCGAACACACAGCTCTGGCACACCAGAGGCACCGTTATTCCGGCCACGTTGACGCCCTCTCCCCGCTCCTCGAGCCAGCGCATGACGCCGCCCGCCGCGTCCAGTCCGAAGGCGCTGCCGCCGGAGAGCAGGACCGCGTTTATCCCCTCGTTGCTCATGAGGGGGTCGAGGAGCCGGGTGTCCCGGGAAGCGGGGCCCCCGCCCCGGACCGATATGCCCGTGGTGGTGAGCCTGTCAAAAAGCACCACCGTACAGCCGGTGCCGGCCTCACTGTATTCGGCGTGACCCACGCGGAAGCCGCCGATATCCGTTATGCTTATCTCTCTCATTTAGTCGTCCTCCCGGTCAAAGCGCCTGAGTATGGCGTCCAGCAGGGCATCCGCGGCGGCGTCCTTGCTCATCAGGGGGAGCTGTATCTCCTCGTCGGCGGTGATGAGGGTCAGCACGTTGGTATCCACACCGAAGCCCGCCCCGGCGGTCTTTACGTTGTTGGCCGCGATCATGTCCAGATTCTTCCGAATGAGCTTTGCCCGGCTGTTTTCCAGCATGTTCTCCGTCTCCATGGAAAAGCCGCAGAGGAACTGGCCCTCGGTCTTGTTCCGACCCAGGGTGCCCAATATGTCCTTCGTGCGCTCCAAGGGGATGGACATGTCCCCTTCGGTCTTCTTTATCTTGTTGTCCGCCACTGTGGCCGGGCGGTAATCCGCCACGGCGGCGGCCTGTATTATTATATCCATGCGCTGAGCCCGGGAGATGACCGCCTGATACATTTCCTCGGCGGAGACCACGTCCACGAACTCCATATAGTCGGGCCGCTCCAGGGCCGTGGGGCCGGAGACAAGGGTCACACTGGCGCCCCGTCTGGCGGCGGCCTTCGCTATGGAATAGCCCATGCGCCCCGATGAGTGGTTGGTGATATAGCGCACCGGGTCAAGGGCCTCCTGTGTGGGCCCTGCGGTGACCAGCACCCGCAGGCCCCGCATGTCCTTTTCGTGGGCAAGGGCGTGCAGACAAACCTCCAAAAGGGCCTCCGGCTCGGGGAGCTTGCCCTTCCCCACCACGCCGCAGGCCAGACGGCCCGAGGCGGGCTCTACTATCTCCCAGCCGTAGCGTCGGAGGGTGTTTATATTGTCCTGGGTCACCGGGTTTTCAAACATGCCCGTGTTCATGGCCGGAGCGACGGCCTTGGGGCAGGAGCAGGCCAGCACCGTGGTAGTCAGCATGTCGTCCGCCAGACCGTGGGCCAGCTTCGCAATGATGTTCGCCGTAGCGGGGGCGATTAGGACAAAGTCCGCCCTGTTGGCCACGGAGATATGCTCCACGCTGTGCTGAAAATTCCTGTCAAAGGTATCCACAAGGGCCTTCTGCCCCGTGAGCTGTTCAAAGGTGATGGGCGTTACGAACTTTGCGGCGTTTTCCGTCATGATGACCTGCACGTCGGCGTGCTGCTTGACAAGGGCGGATGCCAGAGCCGCCGCTTTATAGCAGGCTATGCCCCCGGTCACGCCCAGAACCACGGTTTTACCCTTAAGCATGGAAATACCTCCCAATCAATCGTGATGATCATATCTTATTGCCGCCCGGACGGCGGCGGTCTGAGTCCGGCATGTCCGGCCCCTGTCACAGGGCCGTCTCCAAATAGCCGCAGGTGAAGGGGAAACGCTCGAATTTCTCCGTACCCGTATGGACAAAGCCCCTGCTCTCGTACCATCTCCGCAGGGGGCGGTTCTCCTCCACGATGCCTATGTTCATTTTGACGCGGCCCAGCTCCCCTGCCCTGAGGCGGGCGTCCTCCAGCAAAAGCGAAGCCACGCCCGAGCGCCTGTACTCCGGCAGGACGCATAGGTTGCTCAGCTCGCACTCGTCATTATCCTGCGGCAGCAGGGAGTAATACCCGATAAGCTGTCCGCCGCCTGTGCAGTACGCACGCATCACGCGCCGCTCCTGCTCGAGCTGGTACAGCAGCCGCTCCTCCGTCGCCGCGAAGGCGGTGAAGCCCGGCGCGTTTTCGGCGGTGAAGCCGAAGTCCTCCGCCACGGTCATGAAGCTGCGCCTTATCAGCTCCGCGCAGCGCGAAAGCTCGCTTTTTTCAACATCTCTTATCATTTCAATAACTCGCCGGGCCCCGCTTTTACAGTTCTGCAGGGCCGGAATAAAAATATGCCAAGGTATATATAATGTTCCCCCTGGGGACGCTTTTCTGCAAAAATAAACGCGGCGGTCCGGCATTTTGCCCGTTCCGCCCGAAAAAAGTGGTTGCATACCATACGGGCATGCGATATAATTCAATTTACCATGCCAGCGGGCTCTCCGCCGCACCCCCAAGGGCGGCAGGAGCAGATTGCCCGGCATGAGGATAAAAAATAATATGCACACAGGAGGAGTTCGATCATGATTCTGGCCATTGACATCGGCAATACGAACATCGTCCTCGGCGGAATAGTCGCGGGAGAGCAGGTGTTCTCCGTGCGTCTCGCCAGCGACCGGAACAAGACGGCAGACCAGTACGCGCTGGATATCCAGGGCATACTCAGCATGCACGGCGTGGACATAAGGGATATCGAGGGAGGCATACTGTCCTCCGTTGTGCCCTATCTGCGGGCGGTCCTGCCGGAGGCCATAAAAATGCTCACCGGCGTGGATATAATGGTGGTGGGCCAGGGCCTTGAGACCGGCCTGAGTATATGCATGGACGACCCGTCCACCGTGGGAAGCGACCTGATCGTCAGCGCGGTGGCGGCCCGGGCCAAATACCCGGCCCCCATAGCCGTGATAGACATGGGCACAGCCACCACAATGTCGGTTATTGATGAAGACGGCCACTACATAGGCGGGATGATAATCCCCGGCCTCTGGGTGTCCGTCAACGCCCTGTCCGCCCGGGCGGCCCAGCTGCCCTATATCGACCTGACAGGTCCCACGGAGCTCTTGGGCAAAAACACCGTTGACTGCATGCGCTCGGGCGCTGTCATCGGCTGCGCGGCAATGATGGACGGGATAATAGATCGGCTCGAAAAGGAGCTGGGCAAACCGGTAAGCGCGATACTCACCGGCGGCGTCAGCCCCCTTATCGAACCCTATTGTACACATAAATTCTATTTGGAGCCGGATATCATAATCGCGGGTCTCCAGATACTGTACGAAAAGAACAGGCCCTGGGCCAAAGCCGAGTAAGGTCCGCCTTCCCGCGCGGGCTTATCGCCCTTATCCCATCAGGTAGGAGTAGTCCTCAATGAACTGCTGGAGCTGGTCCATATCCATGGAATCCAGCTGCTCCTCGAAGGTGCCGGCCGCGGCCAGCTCGTCCTCAAGGGCCTGTACGGCGTCTGTGCCGTCCTTGCCGAAGTACATGGTCATGGCCTCGGCGTCGCCCTCTCCGCCCAGAGTCTCAGCGGTGATGGCCAGGGTGAGGGTGTCGTTCTCGATGGTGCCCTTGAACTCGGTGTCGCTCTCCACCAGGGTGAAGTTGGAGCCTTCGATGGTGTAGGTGGTATCCTCGGCGGACTCGCCGTCGTTGAAGATAGCCTTTCCGTCGGCCTGGAGCTCCACGCTGGCGCCCTCGAACACGCCCATATCAGTGGGTGTGGCAACCAGGGGACCTATCTTTACCATGATCAGGTTGTAGGTGCCGTAGTATGCCGCGTTGGGGTCTTCGGCAGCTCCGCCTTCGCCGCAGGCGGCAAGGGCAAAGACCATCAGAAGCACCAGAACGAGGGCTATGATCATTCTTTTCATTTTTCTTCCTCCAGTTTTATAATATTTTTGGTTTCGGTTCCACACAGTCGAACCTCCCATCAACTCCAGAATACCAGAAAAAGCAGAAAACTACAAGATGTTTTTACGCCCACAGGCCGAAACGTGTATGTTTCGGCCTGTTTTTCGCGGCTTTGCATTGTTTTTTGGTTTTGACATAGCCCAAAGCCTTCCCATTTGAGCGGAAGGTAGCTGAGGTGGAAAAGCAATTTCAGGCATCTGCTTTGTAATCAACGCTGTCGCAAGCCGTCGGCTTTCTTCCCTCCGGGGGCCATATTTTCTCACGCGAGAAAATATGGAAAAAGAGCGGAAAAGGGGGCCGAGCCCCCTTTTCAAACCCCCGTTTTTTCAAATAATCATTCGCTCCGCTCATTCTGCCTTGGGTTTCTCATCATAGCAGTCACTGCTTTCTTTTATCAGAAGAGTTAATCGCATGGCCCCGTCCCTGGCAATAACTCGATACTGTCATTTTTACGTTTCACCATACCACAGACTTTGAATCTGTACCACTCACCAAATGATGGTGCAGTTTTTCAAGCATAGGACGGAACCATTAGATTAACTCTGCCTCAAACAGGCGTATAACCTCAAAGCTTCGAGAAAACCAAGGCAGAGCGAGCGGCGCGAGCGGCACTTGAATCCCCTTGGGTTTGCAAAGGGCCGCAGCCCTTTGCCGCTCTTTTCCACCATTTTCTTGCGTAAGAAAATGGTGCCCCCGGAGGGAGAGAAACTGAAAATCTGCAACAGCGTTGTGGTTCTTTTTTCACTTCTGCTAATCGCATGGCCCCGTCCTTGACAATGACTCGATACCACTCACCAGATAACGGTACAGACTTGCGGTGAGCAAATCCGCTTTTTCCACACAGCATCACCCCGTTTGCCGTCCGGCAAACGGGGTGAACATATATGACGAATCATTCGGTTTTCAGCGGTCGGGCATCAG
>JAFRAF010000366.1 GCA_017405545.1 Oscillospiraceae bacterium
CTAAGAGCTGCATCGAGGGCGAACCGGGATTCGTCAGCGGGCCCAGAATATTAAATACGGTCCTGAAGCCCAGCTCTTTTCGAATGGCGCCGACGTATTTCATCGACGAGTGATATTTCTGAGCGAAAAAGAAACACATTCCGACTTCATTTAAAAGTTCGACGCATCTTGCGGGGCTTTGCTGGATATTGACGCCAAGCGCCTCCAGACAGTCCGCCGTCCCGCACTGTGAGGATGCCGCCCGGTTGCCGTGCTTTGCCACCTTTACCCCGCCTGCGGCTGCAACAAGGGCGGATGTTGTGGATATATTGAAACTGTGCGCATTATCACCGCCGGTGCCTACGATCTCAAAAAGCTCCATATCCGTTTCCACCTTTACAGCATGGGCCCGCATCGCGGCGGCACACCCCGCTATCTCGTCCGCTGTCTCCGCCCTTGCGCTCTTTGTCGACAGAGCCGCCAGAAACGCCGCATTCTGTGTGGCGGACGTTTCTCCGCTCATGATCTCATTCATGACGGTATAGGCCTCGTCGTAGGTGAGGTCTCCCTTGTTTACGATCTTCACTATGGCTTCCTTGATCATTCTTCACATCTCCTTTAAGAAATTTCCGACAATACAGACTTTCCGCATTTTGCCAAAGGTATAAAAAAACGCCCCCGACAGAAATATTTCCTGTCAAGGACGAATAACTTGTTATCCGCGGTGCCACCTTGATTCATGGGCTGCCCCATACACTTAGCGGGATACTGACATATCCCCGGCAAATAACGCCCGCCTGCAGCGTCGCAGAATACTCGGCACAGACTTCATGCCTTTGACTGCGCCCTCAGCGGTCCATTTGACAACCTGTTTCCTGCCTGATTCTCAGCATCTCAGGCTCTCTGTAGGGGCATCATTGCCGTTATCTCCGCATCATCGGTTTAGCGTATTAAATTTCCGGCATTATATCAACTGGTTTTTTATTTGTCAACAAATGAAAGATCCGCCCGCTTCTCTCAATACATTTCTCACGCATGATGCGTTTATCGTTGTTGACAAAATGAGTTCGTATCCCCCATAATAGTCTAATGCTGATAGATTGAATGACATCCGGCGTCATATTTCGATTTGAGCGGAGAAGTTTTCGCCGGTATGTTATCCCCGTTTGAAAGGGGGAATGTTGATGACCACCGTAACCAGACGCGACAATGAGTCGATTGAAGACGCCCTCAAACGTTTCAAGAGAGAGATTCGTAAGGTTGGTGTGCTTCGTGAGGCCAAGAGGCATGAACATTACGAAAAACCAAGCGAAATCAAAAAGCGCAAGAAAGCCGAAATGGCACGTAACAGAGGCAGGAGGGCCGATTATTAACTATGTCTGATCTTGCAGTCAGGATTCAGAGCGACCTTGTGGCCGCAATGAAAAATAAAGACGAGCTTGTTCTTTCCGTTCTCCGTATGCTGAAAGCAGCGATGCAGATGCTTCAGGCAGAGAAGGGCAAAGAATACTCTCTTACTGACGACGACGTGCTGACCCTTGTCAGACGCCTCATCAAACAGAGGAACGAAGCCGCCGAGATGTACAGGCAGGGAGGCGCGGAAGAGCGCGCCCAGCGCGAGCTGGCCGAGGCCGAGGTGCTGAAAGCCTATCA
>JAFRAF010000367.1 GCA_017405545.1 Oscillospiraceae bacterium
AGTACGACTACGGCCAGCAGGATGAGCTTCAACAGCGGGCTTCCCCCGCCCCGCGCTCGTGTGGTATCATCGTATACTCCACGCTGCTCGTCGTTTGAGGGGCCTGTGGTGCCGGGTCTGTCGGCATAGCCTCCGGCGTTTCCGGTCGGTCCGCCCGTGTTCAGGCCTTCCCCCCTCTTAAAAACGCTTTTTCCTTTTCCCGTTATGTTTTTTTCTCTTCCACGCGGTCTGTTATTGTCCATATCAATCTCCATTCTTTCAATCAAATAAGTACGGATATCTTGCGGACTCCTCTTATGCGGCGGGTCGTCTCCGCCGCCCGCGCCTCCCCGGGCTGAGGGGCACGGCAAAAAGCCGCCGTCGATTATAACAATAAGCTGTGTTTATGTGCCGGTTTCCTGTATTATACCGCAGTTTTCAGAAAAATCCAATAAATAACGCGGTATAGGGACAGTTTTTTATGAAAAGCTGTCCCTGAATTCGTATTGGGCTCGCTCAGCCCTCCAGATATTTGAGAATTTCTCCGGCGTTTGAATCGGGCTTGACCTTGGGCATGATCTTTTCTATCTTTCCGCTCTCGTCGATGATAAAGGTCGTCCTGACAACTCCCATGCTGACCTTGCCGTAGTTCTTCTTTTCCTGCCAGACTCCGTATGCCTCTATGGCGACTCTCTCCGTATCGGACAGTAGTATAAACGGCAGGCCCAGCTTATCGGCAAATTTCCGATGCGAGGCCACGCTGTCTTTGCTGACCCCGATGACTACGGCGTTTTTCGCCTTGAATTCCTCGAATCTGTCGGCAAAGGCGCTGGCCTGACGGGAACAGCCCGCCGTATTGTCCCTGGGATAAAAATACAGCACGACCTTTTTGCCCAGAAAATCTGACAGACTGACAGGGTTTCCGTCCTTGTCCGGCAGGGTAAACTGCGGAGCCATAGTTCCGACTTCCGGCATATGATCCTCCCCTTTTCGTGAGATAACAGGCGGTGAAAGAAGCCTGTTTTATTTTATTTATTATATATTGTACAGTCTTTACTGTCAACAATTGCGACGGCGCAGACGCGGTTTGATCCGGCTCAACAGGCAGACCAAGGCCCCGGCTGGCGCTCCAGCCGGGGTCCGAATCATTTTTATTAAACTGCCGGCCTGAACAGGCCGTACATGCTCATATGAGCTCCGTCTCGTTTAAACAGTCCGTTTTGATCTTTCCAACGAGAAATTCCAGAGCCGAAATCACATGGGGCCTGATGTCGCCGCCCACAAGGACAAACATGATATCCTCGCCGACGCTGAGCGTTCCCTCGTTTATCCACACGCGGACATATGTGATTCCGCTCATGGCCCGGGTCTCCGCCACGGCAAGGTCCAGCTTTTCCCTGTCGCAGGAGATTATCATGCCCTGTACCGGCGGGGCGTCATCCCGACCCTCCCGCACGGCGGCCCTGGCGCTCTGCCTGACTATGCCGTTGTGGATAAGGTACATGCCCGTATCTCTGGCGCTCACGTCCGCCTTGGCCTCTTTCAGCCACAGCTCCATATTCGGTACCGGCGGCTTTATCTCCGTCAAAGCACAGTCGGCCGAGCCCAGTGATTTGAGCATATCAACTCCGTGCTCAA
The DNA here is from genome assembly GCA_017405545.1 of Oscillospiraceae bacterium. Taxonomy (GTDB): domain Bacteria; phylum Bacillota; class Clostridia; order Oscillospirales; family Oscillospiraceae; genus RGIG2311. Next base: position 1,618 of record JAFRAF010000367.1, read on the forward strand.
TGGGCTCCAGCACCGCATTCAGGTTTTCCAGCGCCGCCCTCTCACTGCCCGGCAGGTTGATTATCAGCGAATTGCCGCGTATCCCGGCCACAGCTCTGGACAGGCAGCCTCTCGGAGTAATCTTCATGCTCTCAGCCCGCATTTGCTCGGGGATGCCCCGGGTCTCCCTCCCGATGACCGCCAGAGTGGCCTCCGGCGTCACATCTCTGGGAGAAAAGCCGGTGCCCCCTGTGGTGACCACCAGAGTTATGCCGAGCTCATCCGTACACTTTATAAGCTCTTCCTCTATCATGGTGCGCTCATCGGGTATGATCGAGCTGTATACCACGTCGTACCCGGCATTTGCAAGGGCCGCCTTTACGGCCGGTCCGCTGGTATCCGTACGCTCCCCCCGGAAGCCCTTATCGCTGACTGTGATGACTGCCGCTCTGCAGCTCATTATCTTCCCCCCTGTTGTAATCACCATGTACTCCGCCGGATTTCTGCAGCAGGCGTATATCGCTTATCACGATGTCCCTCTGCACGGCCTTGCACATATCGTAGACCGTCAGCGCGGCAACGGAGACGGCAGTCAGCGCCTCCATCTCCACGCCGGTCTTCCCTGCACAGACGACGCTTGCGCTTATATCCACGGCACAGCGCTCTTCGTTCAGATGAAGCTCCAGCTCTATACCGTCTATGGTCACGGGGTGGCACATGGGTATCAGGGATGAGGTCTTCTTTGCCCCCATGATGCCGGCTATCTGCGCGACCGTGAGAACATCGCCCTTCTTTACGCCTCCGCTTTGAATAAGCGCAAAGGTGTCGCGGTTTACCAGCACCGACGCTCCCGCGACCGCCACGCGGCGGCTTGTCGGCTTTTCGCCTACATACACCATGCGGGCTCCGCCCCTGCTGTCAAAATGGGTAAAATCCTTTTCGGTATCCATAACACACCTCGTCATAAGCGGCGCTGTCCGGGGCCTGAGCCCCCTATCCGCCGATCTGATTCATATGCCTTGTCTCCCGGCTGCGGCACTCAAAGGACAAGGCCCCATGCCACTCCGGCTTCGCGGCTATGGCCGCCTTTATCTGCTCCGCCATCTCACACCTGGTCAGGCCCTTTACGGGGAACTGCGCCGCTGAATGGAGACAGGGCTTCAGTTTCCCGTCGGCGGTGAGCCGGAGCCGGTTGCACGTGCCGCAGAAATGCTCGCTCAGCGGACTTATCAGGCCCACCTTTCCCAGGGCTCCTGGCAGCTCATACAGTCTGGCCACGCCCCCGTCCTGTTCGGCGGGGCGGAGCTCCGGAAGGCGGCGCAGCACTTCCCTCGCGGAGATGTACGCACCCTTTGAGAGCTCGTCATGTCCCATGGGCATCAGTTCTATAAAGCGCACATCCAGCGGGTATTTCAGCGTCAGCCCCGCAAGCTCCGGTATCTCGTCGTCGTTGAAGCCGCCGATCAGCACCGCATTGAGCTTTATCCGCTCAAAGCCCGTACGAAGGGCGATCTCAATGCCCGCCACAGCCTGCTCAAGGGTCCCACGGCGGGTCATATAGCGGTATTTATCCGGGTTAAGCGTGTCCAAGCTGATATTCAGCCTTTGGACGCCGGCCTTGCGCAGCGGCTCCGCCAAATCCGGGAGCAGTATGCCGTTGGTGGTCAGGGCCAGTTCCCTTATGCCCTCCACCGCGGCGCAGCGCCGGCATATGGACAGGATGTTCTTTTTCACCAGCGGCTCCCCGCCGGTGATGCGCAGCTTTGTGAAGCCCAGAGAGGCGGCCGCTTCCACGGCCATGACCAGCTCCTCCTCGGTGAGCATCTCGTCGTGCCGCTTTTTGCATATGCCCTCCTCGGGCATGCAGTAGCGGCAGCGGAGATTGCAGTTGTCGGTCACAGACAGCCGCAGATAGCTGATATCGCGGCCGAATCCATCTATCATACTATTCTCCATCCCGCCGCGTCCTCCTGTGCGCTGAGGAAGCGGCAATCTCCGGGCGGCGGTCCTTCTGTCCTGTTCGCCGTCCCATGTCACACTAATACCTGCCGAAGGTGCATATGGGGAAATGGCATACCTCGCAGAGATGGCACAGGCCGCCGTCTCCCAGATTGATAAGCTCCTGCTTTGTCAAGGGGTGTCCCGTGAACACCTGGGGCAGCAGCACGTCGAATGTGGTGGTGGGAAGACTTATGGCCGCACCCGGTATGCCCATCACTGCGGTCTTTCCCAGATAGGCCACAAGGGTCATGTTCCCGGGCTGGGACGGCACCCCGTGGGTCACTATGTCCGCGCCGAGACGGCGTATGGCCGTGGGCGTTAGGTCGTCCGGATCCACGGACATTCCGCCGGTGAATATAAGCAGGTCAGCCCCCTGCTTCAAAAACGCGTCCGCCGCTCCCACTATCATGTCCAGATCGTCGTCGCATATGCTAACCCCGAGGATTTCACTGGGATAGCGCTTCATTTTCGCTCTCACAACGGGCTCGAACTTGTCCTTTATGCGGCCGGTATAGACCTCTGAGCCGGTGATAACAACACCGACCTTCATATGCCTGTACTGCCACAGATCAAGCAGCTTTCTGTCCCTGCAAAGGGACTCCGCCTCTATTATCTGCTCCTCCCTCGTCACAAGGGGTACGATACGCATGGAGGCAAGCCGCATTCCCGGCTTCACGGGGAAATGATCCGGCAGCGTGGCTATAGTCAAATCTCCGATGGAATTGATCTCACGCAGGAGCTCTGTGTCCACCCTGAACAGGCCGTCGACATCCGCTCTCAGTACCATCTTCCCCTCTGACGGGCCCTCGTAACGGGCGCCCTCCACCGGGGCCATGGCGGACATGCGAAGGGCGCAGTCCTCCTCGTGGAGCTCTCCCGCGTTGTCCTCCCATATAAACACATAGCGCTTTCCGATATCCAGAAGGCGGGGCACGTCCTCCTCGCTTATGACATGACCGCGTTTAAACTCCGCCCCTTTGAAGCCGTCGCGCATGGCGGTCACGTCGTGGCAGAGCTTAAGCCCTATCGCCTTTTCTACTTCAACCTTTCTCATATCTTATCCCCCGCAGTCCGTCGAATCATCCCTGCATCTGACATGCCCTGCGCGTCAGCACCGCGTTGCCCGCTGCAGTCGCCCTTATTTCACGTCGACTGCATACGCCGGATTCTTCAGTCATTCTTTATGCTCGCCAAAGATAATCTTTGGCGCCATTATACAACATTTTTCGAAAAATGTACACATTTATCAAAAGTTTCTATAGCTCTACCCTTTCAAAGCTATAATCGCGTTCTCCGGCAGGCAGACGCTTATCTCCTCCGCTCGCATGCTGTTCCACAGGGCCTTGTCCATCTCCCAGCCCAGAGAGGCCGGAGACTCGCTGTCATACCTGAGCATAACGGTGTATGAGAAGGGGTTTTCTATCACTTCGGCGACCCGGCAGCGGAAGACGTTTCTCTCATCCGCACCAGTCGCCGGACGCACGTCGTGCATGCGTATGCCCACGAAGCTTTCATCCGTCAGTTCCCTGTCGAGACTGA
>JAFRAF010000368.1 GCA_017405545.1 Oscillospiraceae bacterium
AGTTTGTCGCAGCGGCAACGCTGACAAACATCGGCGACATCGTGCTGGCCCCCGGCGTCATGTACAACTTCGGTTGCATACAGAACAAGGCCGGGTCGTCCATCAATCTGGGCGTGGCGGTCAAGGCTGTCGTACCCATCATCCCTTCGGCCGAGCAGCCCACTATCGTCACCAAGGAGAAGATATTGGCGGAGCCGGTGCACAGCACATTCCTCAACGCCTACTCCTGGGACAGCACAGTAGTTCCCGCCACCATTGAGAATGACGGCCTTATCACCACCGCTCTGATAGACGTGCCCAACAACGGCGTCCTGGGAGCCCTCAGCGCCCCCGCTTATCTGGACGTGACCAGCTATGACGACGGCGCAAAGCTTTGCTCCCTCGTTCAGTTTGACAACGTGGGCGGCCTCTATTTTGGCGGCAACGGAAAACTGGTACTGCCCCTTGAACGCAACTTTAATGACCCCGACACCCTCGGCGTCATCCTGAATTGCGACAGCGCCGCGCAGGATACCGCCGCCCACGCGGGTCTCACGATGACCAAGAGCGCGACCGCGGGCGGAGAGGCCACTCTGGCCCAAGGCGACGTCACAGTTGCTTACACCACCTTCTCCACATCCGGACCCAGCTTCACCGCCACCCCCGCCAGCATAGGCACCGGAGAGACCGTTACCCTGTCCGGCTCTCTCAGCGCCTGGACAAACGCTTACCTGGCCCAGGATTACGCGCCCACCTTCACCGTCAGCGGGACGAACTACTCAAAGACCGTGGCAGGCAGCAAGCAGGCGACGGACGGCGACTTCCTCAGCTTCAACTTTACAGACAGCTTCGCCCTCTCAACTGCCGGTACTTATGAATTCACCGCCACGGTGGACGATCTGGACTTGATCGTAATGTCGACAAGCGTCACCGTCAGCGATTCCGGCGATTCCGGCGGAGGCGGAACGACACCCACCACTCCCACGACGCCCACCAATCCGACCGCCACGACCTCAGAGCCCATCGATTTCATTGACGTCAGCGAAGACGACTGGTCTTACGAGGCGATACAGTTCGTGACCCAGGCCGGCTATTTCCTCGGCACGAGCGAGGACACCTTCAGCCCCACGGCAGACATGACAAGAGGCATGTTCATGACCGTCCTGGCCCGTATGGACGGACAGGAGATAAACGGAGAGGACTGGCAGGAAAAGGGCATGGAGTGGGCTTCCGAAAAGGGCGTCTCCGACGGCAGCGACCCGAATAAGCCCATAACACGGCAGGAGATAGTCACGATGCTCTGGCGCTACGCCGGCTCCCCCGAGCCCCGCGGCGACCTCTCCGGCCGTCCCGACGGCGACCAGATCGACTCCTGGGCGGTAAAGGCCGCGGCCTGGGCAATCGAAAACGGCGTCATGCAAGGCGACGAGAACGGATATATCCACATGCGTGACGGCGCCACCCGTCAGGAAGTGGCCCAGTTCATAATGAATTACTCGAATTTCACAAAGAAATAAGACAAGCGGGGGAAGCTGGATTGCTCTGCGTTCAGCTTCCCCCCGTTTTTTTGCTTTTCACGCATAAAACACGGGCTCGCGCCGGAGTGTTTTGTTGAACAATCCGGGATAATCTGATATAATACATTTGGATTTATGTGTAATCACAATGGAAATCTGGAGGGAAAACATATGAAAAAGATTATTGCTTTACTGCTCTGCCTTCTGCTGCTGACCGCCGCTCTATCAGGCTGCGGCACCAAGCAGGAACCGGCCGCCGAGCCGGAGACGGCACCCGCGCCTGAGCCTGTTCCGTCCCCCGCGCCCGAAAAAGAAGAAGGCCCGTATTCTCCCGACGGCAGCATCATTTTTGAAAAGGACGGCCTGAAGGTCACTACCGCGGGAAC
>JAFRAF010000369.1 GCA_017405545.1 Oscillospiraceae bacterium
CACGAGAGAAGTACCCCGTGACAGCCTCAAGCCCGGCGACATGGTGCTCGTGCGTCCCGGTATCTCCATACCCGCCGACGGTACGGTCACGGAGGGTACGGGCTCCGTGGATGAGTCCATGCTCACCGGCGAGAGTCTGCCTGTCGAGAAGAATGCGGGCGACTCAGTCACCGGCGGCAGCATAAACTGCAGCGGAGCTTTTAAGGTGCGCATCGACCGCACGGGCGAGGACACCACACTGGCCAACATAATAAAGCTGGTGGAGGAGGCCCAGGGCAAAAAGGCCCCTGTGTCCAAAATCGCGGACCGCATAGCCGCCTGGTTTGTGCCCGCAGTTATTGCCATCGCTCTTGTCGCGGCCATTGTGTGGGCAGTGTCAGGCAGGGACGCAGGCTTCGTGCTGCGCATATTCACCTCGGTGCTGGTTATCGCCTGTCCCTGTTCTCTTGGACTCGCCACACCCGCCGCCATAATGGTGGGCACCGGCCTGGGGGCTTCAAACGGGATACTCATCCGCAGCGGCGAGGCCCTTGAGACGGCCTGTCACACCACGGCTGTAGTGCTGGATAAGACCGGCACGGTCACAAGCGGAAAGCCCACGGTGAGCAGCGTATTCGCAGAAGATGAAGCAGAAGCGCTTCGCATAGCCGCATCGGTGGAGGCCATGTCGGATCACCCTCTGGCCAGGGCGATAACAAAATATGCCGCGGATGCGGAAAAGTATCCCCTCAACTCCTTTGAGGATATCTCCGGTATGGGGCTGAAGGCTCGGCTTGCGGACGGGCGTGAGGTGCTCATCGGAAACCGCAGGATGCTGGATGGTGCGGGAATACCCCTTGACTCATTCGGAACCGCTCTGGACGGGCTCTCCGGTCGGGGCGAGACCCCGGTCATCATGGCAGTGGACGCAAAGCCCACAGCGCTCATAGGAATATCCGACAGCATACGCGGCAGCAGCGCAGATGCCGTCACTGCGCTCAAGGACATGGGCATCACCGTATGCATGCTCACCGGCGACAACAGCGCCGCTGCGGAGAACGTGGGCAAAGCCATAGGCGTAGACCGCATAATAGCTGAGGTCCTGCCCGACGACAAGGCAAATGTAATATCAGAGCTTAAGGACGACGGGTATAAGGTAATGATGGTGGGCGACGGCATAAACGACGCTCCCGCCCTCGCCAGGGCCGATATAGGCGCCGCCATAGGCGGAGGCAGCGACATAGCCCTCCAGTCCGGGGACATCGTGCTGATGAAATCGGATCCCGCCGACATACCCAGGGCCATAAACCTGAGCCGCCAGACCATGCGAATAATAAAGCAGAATCTCTTTTGGGCTTTCTGCTATAATATTATAGGGCTGCCGGTGGCGGCCGGTCTGCTGTATCCTGCGTACAATATTCTTTTGAGTCCGATGATAGCCGGCCTGTGCATGTCACTGAGCTCGGTATGCGTCGTATCAAACGCGCTTAGATTAAGGAGGAAAAAAATATGACAGTATTATCCGTACCGGAAATGCACTGCGAACACTGCGTGAGCCGCATCGACAAGGCCCTCAAGGACGCCGGGCTGGAATTCACCGTATCGCTGAAGGACAAAACCGTTTCGGTAGTCGGCGACGAGGATGAGATCAGCTGCGCCATATCCGAGCTGGACGATCTCGGCTTTGAGGCAGAGCCCGTCAAATGAGCATAAACACAGATCAAGCGCAACACAGGGGATAAACAATCATTTGTTTCAACGATAAGATACTAACAGGAGGAGAAATATGGATACCAAAGCTATGAGAAAACTCACCTACGGCCTTTTCGCCCTCAGCGCAAGAGACGGCGACAAGGACAACGCCTGTATCATCAACACCGCTGTACAGGTTACCACCAAGCCCAGCCGCATCACTATCACCGTAAACAAGGACAACTACACCCACGATATGATCCTCAAGACCGGCGAGTTCAACCTGAGCGTACTCAGCGAGGACGCACCCTTCAGCTTCTATCAGCATTTCGGGATGCGGAGCGGCAGGGATGTGGACAAGTTCGCCGATTACAAGGCCGCCTATCGTATGGGAAACGGCATCTATTATCTGCCGGAATTTGCCAACGCGGTCATCTGCTGCAAGGTGATCTCCAGCATGGATATGGGCACCCACACCCAGTTCTATGCTGACGTGACGGACTGTGAGGTGCTGGACACAACCGAATCCGCCACATACGCCTACTATCAGAGCACTGTCAAGTCCGCCCCAGCCGAGAGCTCCAAAAAGGGCTGGCGCTGCACAGTCTGCGGATATATCTACGAGGGCGACGAACTGCCCCCCGACTTCAAGTGTCCCCTCTGCAACCACGGCGTTGAGGACTTCGAAAAGATAGTTTAAGCTTAAAACACCAAAGCGGCCGCTGCAAAACATGAAGCTTTGCAGCGGCCGTTTTTTACCGGTATGCAGGTTGAAGGCTTTTCGCTGTTTTTGTTTCCGCACTCAGAACAGCTCCCTGAGTACGAGCTCCGTCTCCCCGGGGTTCAGTCCCAGTTCCACCCGGAGCACCTTGGGATTCTTCGCTATCTCCTTTCGCACCATATCACGCAGTTCCGTTCCGCCCCTGTAGCCGTGTATGACCCGGACGCGGTATACGCTCCTGCCCGCTCCGCACAGCAGAGCCTCCAGATGTGTCTTCGCCTGTCTGCGGGTCATGCCGTGTATATCCATCTCTATCATGCCGCAGGAGGTATTAAAGTCAGGCATGCGCAAGCTCCCTTCCGTACAGCTCCCTGTACACATATCCCCCGTCCCGCCTCTCAGAAGACATGAGGCTGACCCTGTGGACGTGGGCGTGAACCGGGGGCGTACTGCTTTTCAGGTGTCCGACGTCGAACCCCGGGGCAGGCTTCACCCTTCTGCCGAGGGTTATATGGGGACGGTACTCTCTCTTCTCCAGCTTAAAGCCCGCAAGGCCCAAGCCCTCGGCAAGTCGGCTCTGCAGCTTTATAAGCTCTCCGTTGTCTGTGACTGCCAGCCAGTATATGTCCCCTTCCCTGTGTTTAAAGCGGCCCAGACCGCCTATATCAAGGTCAAACTGAGTATCCGCCGCACTGTCTATTATACGCCTTATCACGGGCACATCAGAACTGTCCTGCTCCCCCAGAAAAACCAGGGTCAGATGCATTTTATCCCTTTTAGTAAAACTGCCGGACAGGCAGTTTTTACGCAGCTGTCCGACATTATCCATCAGTTTATCCTTCACACTCTCGCTGAAATTGATAGCTATAAATAGCCTCATATCACTTTTCCTCTTGCAGTTCGCTTATCCTCTCTACGCAGTTTTGACAGATGTTTTTACCCTCGAATTGTGTGATGCCTCTGGCATTTCCGCAGAAGATACACGCGGGCTCATATTTTTTCAGTATGATCTCTCCGTCTCTGACGTAGATCTCCAGACTGTCTCTTACATCGATATTCATCTTCCTGC
>JAFRAF010000370.1 GCA_017405545.1 Oscillospiraceae bacterium
ATCTCCCTGAACTTCCAGCCGGTGTCTATATGCAGGAATGGGAAGGGCGGTTTTTCCGGCCAGAAGGCCTTCAGCGCCAGATGGAGCATGCAGGAGCTGTCCTTGCCCACGGAATAGAGCATGACCGGGTTTTCACACTCGGCCACGACCTCCCTCATTATATATATGGCTTCCGCTTCCAGTTCATCAAGATGTGTCATATCGTATTCTCCCAAAGCTTATCCGCTTTCCGCTCCGCGGGGAAAGATGCGCCGCGGTCCTCATGGGCGAGACGGATCAAAAGCTCTATATTGTCAATCATATTGATTATAATGTGTGCGCCTGTCGGGGTCAAGGAATTTTTACACCCTGCTGCCCTGTTTGGCCTCGGCGGGGGCAAAAAAAGCTCGCCGAACTCCGCTGGCCGCCGTACCGGGGCCGGGGCTGATAAAAACGCGGACGCCGCGGCCGAGCCTGCGGGACGGGTGAAAAATTTTTGAATTTTTTTAAAACAGGAGTTTTCAAAGCCGCGGGAATGTTATAAAATATAGAATAAGGTATTGTGACCGTACAGTAAATAAATGTCCTTTCCCCTGCCCGGGCTGAGGGGCTTTGCCGCCCGGCGGCTCAAGGGGAAGGCATACTCATAAGCGGCGGCGAGACCCGCTGTCGCCCGCTATCCTTATAAAGAGGAGGTGCAGCGCATCATGAACAAACTACAGGCCGTGTATTCGCTGGAGCCGAACGACCCCCACAGCCTTGGGGAGCCGGGTCTGTCCGCCTATACCCTAGGGGCGTCCCTGGAGGAGCTCGACCATTTTCTCGGCGCCGGTCGGAGCGCGAATGTGCCCGAGGGCAGGCTGCGTCCCTGCACACTGCGGTTTTATGACAGCGTGCTGGGCTTCGTCTACTGCCGGAGCTCACAGCGTGAGGAGCCCTACTGCTACATACACATGCTGGCCTGCGGACAGCCGGACGAGCCGGGGGACTACTGCTTCCCCTTTGAATTCCACGACGGCGTCAGGACAAAACCCCAGGGCGGCATGGACTACGCCCGTGTGGAGCCCAGCTATATCCCGGAGCTGTCGGCCTCGATGGAAAACGCCCAGCTGGCATGGCTGATGCGTGAGGTGTACGGCGTCCTGCTGGAGGGCGGAAGATTTGTCATCCGCTCGGGCAGCGAGGGCTTTGTCCCCGCCGCCGTCCTGCTGCACCGTCTGCTGCTCCCGTCCATGCGGCTGAGAGCCGCCACGGCGGATGTGGACACGGCGGGCTACAATATCATTCTTCTGCCCTGGACCGAGCAGGCCCAGGTCCCGTCCGTCTCCGACCTGCCCCGGCTCGAGGACAGCGACGGGATTGTGGACGGTCTCTTCCTGCGTCTGGCGGAGCTCTACAGCTCGAGGCCCCGCGACTTTGCACTTTGCCTCAAGCGTCTGGACAGCGAGCTGATGAGCCGCATCCCCGGGGCCGATCTCTCCCAGTTCGCCGAGGCGGCCTTCGTCCTGCTTCTGGACGACGTGGGCTCACCCGGCTATGACGCTCTGTCAAAGCTCCACATGGCCCTCAGCACCCACGCCTCCCATGAGGACAGCGGCTTCTGGACCGATCTGCTGGAGAGACTGAAGGGCTATCTACCCCCCAGGAACACGGCGGAGCTGGTGGAGCAGCTGAAGGCCGGCAGAGTCGGCGGCGGAGAATTCACCGCCATGATACAGTATTTCCACCTCCAGGATCCGGAGCGCACCGAGGAGGATATGTATAATTTCTGGAGCCAGCAGAAGGAGAGCTTCCGCTACGGCTTTCTGCTTGAGTTGCTTAAAAAAGAGGGTGCTGAGCTGGCCTGTACCCTGCTCAGCCGTCGTCTGGCCGACGGCGGTCTGGACGCCTACAGAGAGGACCAGAGCTTCTGGGAGAGGCTGGACGGCTGCCCGGAGGCCCTGAAGGAGCCCTACAAAGCCTGGGCGAATATGAGCATAGAGAACGCCGCCATGCTGTACCGGGACGACCCCCGGGGAGAGCACATACCGGATTTCCACGCACTGATACGGGGCATGGACGAAAAGCTGGACCAGCTGGACGCCCCCTGTACCGCGGCCCTGCTGTCAAGGGGCCTGCTCCCGGCGGACTGCGCCCCCTGCGACAGGCATATAAAAAAGCTGCTGGACGACGCCTCCGACGCGGAGCTGCTGAAGGCATGGGACGACAGTCTGTGGCCATGGCTCAGCCAGGAGCAGTCGGACTACCGCATGCACATGACGGAGCGGAGCGTGGACAGCTCCGAGAGTCTGGCCGCCTTCATATCCAGATTCGGAAGCGCCCTGGGCATGAGCGATATTCTCGGCCTGGCCTCCGCGGCGGTGAAGCACTGCGGCCCCGACACGGACAGGGCCCTTCTGGAGGAGATATACGAGCTCATCAGCCATAAGGGCAGCGGCGAGGGCGACTGCGCCCTGTGCCTTAAAAAGATAGGCGGATACCTGGCCCTTGACACGCTGGGCGACGAGCACAGCTCCCAGGGCCTGCGGAAGATAAACGACATGCTGGGCGAGCCGG
>JAFRAF010000371.1 GCA_017405545.1 Oscillospiraceae bacterium
TTCAGGCTTTGATTCGCCATCGGGAAGAGCAAAATGATATCTGACGCCGCCGACCGATGCCCTCAGTTTTGTCTGGTTGAAATCAAACGGAAACAGATCAAAATCACCCAAATCGAGATACGCCCCCACTGACCAGATATCATAATGATACTCAGGCTTGACGGCATCGGCATCCCTACGGAAGGAACCGGTAAGTTCAGACTGATACCTATAACTGTATTTCGCCCTTGCGAACCAGCTGTCAAGTCCTGAATTATTGGATTCTCCGCTCGGAGGCATGTCCATAACGGAATAATTGTTCAACTGATAATTGTCGCCATAAATTACCTGCTCCCGCTTGCTCGTCGTTTCATAATCGTAGGTATAGTTCCTGGTTTCGTGCCCCAACAAGAGGTCAAGCCCGTGTTTTTTCCCAAATGTATGCTTCCAGGAAAGCTGTTGGTTTGTCGTCCAATTCCTGGTCTGACTGTGGGTCATCGTGACAGAGGTGCGGGAACGCAGGTAATCTTCATAATATGGTACTGCGGTATGGTTGGTATAATTACAGTTATATACAGCTGCGTTTGCCGTCAACTCCAGGTCTGCGGGCAGGCTTACTTTCAAAAAAGGATGCACATCGATAATTGCCCGGCGGTAATGGCTGTAACGCTTTTCCTGGTATGCGGCCACATTAAAGGTGAATCCCTGCCGCATGGAGGTGTAACCGCCGTCATACGGATATCCCTCGCCAAAGTCATATCTCCAGTTCCCGCTCTCATCGGTAATATATGAGCCGTCGGCTCTATGCCGGTGGACCGTATAGGTTGGAGGAATACTCAAAGCCGTATAAAAAGAATTCTCCAAAGCGCCCTCAGTCGTTGAAAGATTACCCGACATATCGCTGAGCGAAGCCGAGGAATAGACTCCGAAAGAGAGCCATTTTTTTGTAAAAGAGACATTTGCCCTGGCACTATAACGTTCGAAACCGGTGCCGGTCATATATCCCTCACTGTTGAGATAATTCACCGATCCGAAATACTCTGTAAGGCCCAGCTTGCTCCAGGAGCTTCCGGAGGCGGATACGCCGTATTCCCGGGCCTGCCCGATCCGCTCCGTCGCTCCCCGCCAGTCGGTGTCATCGCCCCAGAGCATTACTGCATCAGGATTATACTTTCCGTCGAGGCCTACGACATCGTTGATTCCAACGCTGCCTTTCCAGGGATAGTAATCATCATTATAACCCAGATTGCGGACTAAACTGGCCGAGGCCATACGTGCCGATTCTTCAGGGCTCCTGTCCGAAAGAGTATAGTTATTATATGTCTGGAGCCACAGGCTCTCCATATATCCTTTGAGATCCATCACCTCATAATCCTTCTGCTGCCTCGAAACAAAACCGTGCGCAACCTTAGCGATGATTCTTGGAGTATTTGACGGGCCCGAATGCTTCGTGGAGATCAGGATGACTCCGTTGACAGCGCCTGCACCGTAAATTGTCGTAGATGCCGCATCCTTGAGGACAGAAATGCTTTCTATATCGGATAAGGGAATTGAGGAGAGGAACCCCTCATAAACGATTCCATCAATAACTATCAGTGGATTGCCGCCGTCCTCGAATCCGACTCCCCTTATGGAAATGGAGGCGCTGCTTCCAGGCTGGCCGGAGGGTGAAGTAAGGCGGACTCCGGGAATGGCGCCGTTAAGGATGTTGAGCGGACTGGTGGCTGGAAGAAGTTCAATATTTCTGCTGCTTAGACGGTCTGCCGAACCGGGATAAGATAACCGACGGACTTTTCTTTCAAGTGGTAGAGGATAAAGCTGTACATCGATGACGCTACGACCTTTTACTCTGACTTCTTCGTCATAGTAACCCAAGCAAGAATACACCAGAACCGCATTATCGCTCAAAACCGAAATCGTGTATTTGCCCTCGGCATCCGCCGTAGAGCCTTGTACACTACCCTTAACCCATACAGATGCATACGGAAGAGGATCACCTTGCTCGTCTCTCACCGTTCCGGTCACTGAGCGTTGCGCAAAGATGGGTGTCAAGGCTATAAGCAACAAAAAAGCAGATAGACAGATCTTCTTCATACTTTCAAAGATACTTAAAATGAACGAATTCAGCAAAGAAATATCGCCAGGGAGCCGGGATTAAGCCGCTTCGCTTTGCGAGCGGCACCAAAACAAAAAACGCCGCAGTCTCCTGCGGCGCGAGTCTTTGTAGCGGGAGCCAGGATTGAACTGGCGACCTCATGATTATGAATCATGCGCTCTAACCAGCTGAGCTATCCCGCCCTACAATACTGGGGCTCCGCCCCAAACCCCGCTGCTCCGGCCTCGCTATTGCTCAAGCAAACCCTGCCCGGCCTTCGCTAGCGCCTGCAGGCGCCGCCTTAAACAAACGGAAGCGGCATTTGCCGCTTTTTCGCTGGTTTGTTGAGGTAGACGGATTCGAACCGCCACTAAGAGGACCAGAATCTCTTGTGCTGCCATTACACCATACCTCAATAACTGGAGCGCCTGCAGGCGCTTGTGAATGGGACTGCAAAGGTAGGAAATATTTTTTCTTTTGCAACAATGAGATTAAAAAAATAGAGTAATCCGCTTATTCCGCATGCTTATGTGAGTAATTGTGGGCATTATACCCACGGACGGCTCGCGAAAAGATCTCCGGTGAGCAAACGGAGGCAATTTACTCACGGCAACCATCCAAAGGCCTTCCGGTGAGCAAACGGAGGCAATTTACTCACGGGAGCCATCCCAAAGGCCTCCCGGTGAGCAAACGGAGGCAATTCACTCACGGCGACCATCCCAAAGGCCTCCCGGTGAGCAAACGAAGGCGGCTCACGCACGGCGACCATCCCAAAGGCCTCCCGGTGAGCAAACGGAGGCAATTCACTCACGGCGACCATCCCAAAGGCCTCCCGGTGAGCAAA
>JAFRAF010000372.1 GCA_017405545.1 Oscillospiraceae bacterium
GCCGGGGTGACGGGCTTGGGGGACAGGAACATGGACATATTCCGGCCCTCCAGCTTGGGGGCTTTGTCCATATTGGCGATCTCCGCGCACTGGGCCGCAAAGTCCTTCAGCAGGGTCGCGCCGATGTCGGTATGTGCCATCTCGCGGCCGCGGAAGCGCACGGAAACCTTCAGCCTGTCACCGTCCCGGAGGAACTTCTGGCCGTTTTTGAGCTTGACGTTGAAATCGTTCAGGCCGATGCTGGGTGACATGCGGATCTCCTTTATCTCGACCACGTGCTGATTGCGGCGGGCTTCCTTTTCCCGCTTTGACTGCTCAAATCGGTACTTGCCGTAGTCCATGATTTTGCACACGGGCGGATTGGAGCCCGGGGCGATCTTTACCAGGTCAAGGCCCTGCTCAATTGCGACATCCAGTGCCTCCTGCGCGGACATAATGCCCAGCTGCTGGCCGTCATTAGAGATAAGACGAACCTCTTTGTCGTGGATATCTTCATTTATTTGATGATTTTGGCTGCCGATGTTAAAACACCTCCGTTAAAAATATACCCCGAAAAAACAAAAGGCGAATGCACACAGCATCCGCGCAAAATAAGCCGAAGCAGTATCGGCTGTATTTCAGTGTTGACCGCGGCGAGCTTAAGGCGCTGCCGGGTGAGGACGGGGATGCCGTGCCTTCTTTATTTTTACTGAAACAGTATAGCAGAAGCGCTTCGCTTTGTCAAGCTGAAACTTCGGTATTTTTTAAAAGCGTGATTTGAACCGCTTCTGACGCAGTTTGTACGTTCGTGGCTGCGCCGCGGAGCGCGTCGGGTTTTGCCTGTGGTTGGGTTTTAAGGAATAAATAATATAGTTTACTTTTTTGCTGAGTAGTAATATAATTATTTATATTTTAAATAGTGACATTTATTTATCTGACAGGTGGTGTGATAGATGAACTCTGACAGCGTTCCGAAAGACTGATTCTCCAGTCGCTGCTTGAGAGGATTGTTGAAAAACCGCGCGCTGCGCATATGCGCATATAGACGGTCGGACAATGAAGAGGAGGATTTGACATGCTGGATTATATCCCCGAAGAGATAGAGAAAAAACTGTACAAGGACGAGATAGTCTACAGACCGCCTGTAGAGGCGGAGGCTGCCCTGCTGGAGGTCAGCAGAGGCTGCACATGGGGCAAATGCACCTTCTGCCGCGATCAGTACAGAGACCACCCCTTTGAGTTCAACAGTCTGGAATCCATAAGGGAAAAGCTGGAGCTGCTGGCCACCATCCCTGAGGTGAGGGAGAAGAAAAGCCTGTATCTCGTCGGAGAAAACGTGCTTGCGCTGAAGACGGATTATCTGCTGGGCGTATTCGAAGCCGCCCACGAGATACTGCCGAATATAACACGCTTCGCGACCTATGCAAGGTCGGACGACGTGCTCCGGAAATCGGAAGAGAAGCTGAAAATGCTGGTGGACGCCGGCCTTGACTGCGTGTATATCGGCCTTGAGTCCGGCCTGGACGAGGTGCTGGAGCTGGTGAAAAAAGGCGTGACCGTCGAGCAGTTCAAACAGGCCTGCGCGAGACTGGACAAAGTCGGCATGGGCTACGGAGGCAGCATAATCCTGGGCTTGGGCGGCAGACACAGATGTCTTGATCATGCCATAGCCACCGCGGAGGTGGTCAACAGCGTACATATGCGCTCACTTAGGGTCATGACTCTGACGGTGACGGAGGGCGCGGCTATTGAGAAGGATATCAAAGAGGGCAGGATCGTGGAGATGAGTCCCGCGGAGATACTGCTTGAGGAGAGGGTGTTCCTGGACCATCTCACGGCGGAGAACCTGCTCTATGTGGGCACCCATGTATCAAACAACATACCCATAGTGGGCATTTTGCCGCGGGATAAGGACAAAATGCTCAACATCCTGGACAGCGCGATTTTCGGTACGGACCCTGAGCAGTGGCACAAAAAAGAGTTTGAACACATGTAGGACCTATTCAATACCATAATGTCATGCCGATTGATTAGATTTGAGATTAAGAGACAAGGCTTTTTACCTTGTCTCTTTTTTGTCTTCGTTGGATTATTTATAACATTTTATCATCGAAAGCATATCCTTGTCTGCTGAGATGAGCCCACATCCTGATTATGCATTGCGGCGACCGCGGGCAGGTTGTGACCGAGGTACACAGCAGGAAAAAGACCCCGTCCAAAAACTTCTTGCTAAAATCGAAAATATGTCGTATACTATTATAGTCTTATAGTGCAGTAGCGCATAACAAGATCGCGCTAATTGGGGAGCTAGCGGTGCCCTGTACCTGCAATCCGCTACAGCAGGAATGAATTCCGGCCCCCGGTTTTGTGATGTGTTGTCAGCCCACAGGCGTTTCGGCGTTGATGGGTCGGTCTCACGCAATGTAAGCCCGTGAACCATGTCAGGCGGGGAACCGAGCAGCATTAAGCGGTGTCTTGCGTGTGCCGTGAGGGTGCCGGCACTGAGCCGAGCCCTATGGTAACGGACATATCAGAATTATCAAAGGTCGGTGCGCGGTCTTGTTATGCAGCTGCTGCATATTTGTTAAGCCGGCATTTTGCGCTTTCAGGGGAGCTTTACGGGCGGACTGCCCCCTCCGGTCCCGGGCGGTCATGCCGTCGATGGGGCCAATGCTTTTTTCGGGGGATTGTTATGTATCAGGCTTTGTACAGAAAATGGCGACCGCAGACCTTTGACGACGTGGTCGGTCAGGAGCACGTGACCGATACGCTCAAGGCCCAGGTGAGGTCCGGCAGAGTGAGTCATGCCTATCTGTTCACCGGCACCAGGGGGACAGGCAAGACCACCTGCGCCAAAATCCTGTCCAGAGCCGCCAACTGTGAGCACCCCGTTGACGGGAACCCCTGCAACTGCTGCCCCTCATGTCTGGGTATCGCGTCCGGAACAATTCTTGACGTGGAGGAGATTGACGCGGCCTCCAACAACGGCGTGGACAACATCCGGAGTCTGCGTGAGGAGGCGGTGTTCACACCTGCCCAGTCCAGAAAGCGCGTGTACATCGTCGACGAGGTGCACATGCTCTCCACGCCGGCCTTCAACGCCCTGCTGAAGATACTGGAGGAGCCCCCTGAGCATCTGATATTTATACTGGCGACCACTGAGATACGGAAGGTCCCAGCCACCATACGGTCACGATGCCAGCGCTTCAACTTCCGCAGACTGCCAGCTGAGTCCATTGCGGACAGGCTGCTTTACATAGCGGAGCAGGAGGGCTACGAGTTGACGGAGCAGGCTGCCGATCTGCTTTCAAGACTGGCTGACGGCTCCATGAGGGACGGGGTGTCCCTGCTGGACCAGTGCGCCGGAGGCGGGCCTATAGATGTGGACGCCGTGCAGGCGGCCATCGGGCTTGCCGGTGCTGAGGAGATAAGCGGCGTATATAAGGGCATCATCCGGCGCGACACGAAGCTCTGTCTGGAGACCTTCCACAGGCTATATATGGAGGGGAAAGACCCGGCGGGTATACTTGATGAGCTCCTGAGCCTTGCGAGGGACGTGCTGCTGATAAAGGCCATGGAGAGGCAGGGGGAGAAGCTGCTCAGCGGCAGGTATTCCAAGAGTGAGATAAGCGGCTTTGCCCGGGACCTCGGACCGGCCAGAGCGATGGACATAGTAAAGACGCTGCAGGACACCATAGGCGAGATGTGGAGGCTGTCAGACAAGTGTACGGCGGCGGAGCTGTGCTTTATAAAGCTCTGCGAGCCTGCGGCCGCATCTGATATCGACGCCCTTGCCGTCCGTCTGGAGGAGCTTGAGCGGAAGCTCGCTGGCGCGGTGCTGAGGCCCGTATCGGAGGCGGAACAGTCCGATTCTAAGGCGGAGCAGGAGGCTGATGCCGACATTATCCGGGCGGAAGCCGCTGAGGAAGCCCGGTCTGACGAAGTGCCTTGGGAAGAGGCGTCTGAGGATGATCAGCCCTGGGAGGAAACGCCGGTCGAAAAAGCCCCCATGGAAAAAGCGCATGAGGGGGATAGTCCTGTAAAAGAATCTCCCCCGGCAGCGGCCCGCGCGGAAACGGGGCCGGAGGAGAAGACCGTCCCGGAAGCGGCAGCTGAAGAGAGGCCGAATGAGCAGAATGAAGATATTGCGTCGGCTGTTCTTGACATACTGCGGACGAAGCTGGGCAACCCGGCGGCTTCATTCCTGGACAGCAAGTTCACTGAGCTGGAGCTGGGGGAGGGCATTATTCAGCTCAGCTATAAGCAGCCGTTTTTAAAGGAGATGCTGGACAAGCCCGAGGTGACAGTCGCCATCGGCGACGCCGCCGAGCAGCTGACAGGCAGGAGATACAATGTGCGTGTCGCGGCGTTCGGCACTGCGCTGGACAGACCCGCCGAAAGACGGGACGATCTGCGCCTGTTCGGGGATCTTGTCAAATTCAACTGATATGACTAATACTTTAATGAGGTGATTTAAATGGCGAAAGGCGGATTTAAAGGCGGACATGGCTACGGCGGTGGCGGAGTCAATATGAATATGGTGCGTCAGGCACAGAAGATGCAGCAGGACCTTCTCAAGCTCCAGGCCGAGGCGGAGGATAAGGAGTATACCGCCGCGGCGGGCGGCGGCATGGTTAAGGCCACGGTGACCGGGAAAAAGGTACTTAAATCCCTGGAGATAGCCCCGGATGTGGTGGACCCCGACGATATCGAGATGCTCAGCGATATGATAATCGCGGCTGTCAATGAGGCCATGCGTGAGGCGGACCTGAGCATGAGCAGCGATATGTCCAGGATAACCGGGGGTATGAACCTGGGTTTCTAAGAGTCTGTGCAAGATTGATTATATAATAATTCAATTTTGACGAATAATAGCCCTTTGAACGTGTTCGACAATATTATTTTGAAAACCAAGCGATTTTTTATTTCAAATTACGTTGAATTAGTTTGTTTAATAGCGTATAATTAATACACTTAATTTAAAGAGCAAAACTATTAAAGCGCGGCCTTATACGCAGTCCGGCTTTATGAGCAATTTGAGAAGGGTGAATTGATTATGGCTATTAAAAACGAGTATTTGAAATCAGTATACGAAGAATTGGTTGCCCGGGCGCCTTGGGAGACCGAGTTCCACCAGGCGGTAGAAGAGGTCTTTATAAGCCTGGAGCCCATTATTGAGAACCATCCGGAGTATCAGCAGGCGGGCATCATGGAGCGCATCGTTGAGCCGGAGCGAATTATCTGCTTCCGTGTTCCCTGGGTGGATGACAGCGGCAAGGTCCGTGTGAACCGGGGCTACAGAGTACAGTTCAATTCAGCGATCGGCCCCTATAAGGGCGGCCTGCGTTTCCATCCCAGTGTAAACCTGTCGGTTATGAAGTTCCTGGGCTTTGAGCAGATCTTCAAAAACAGCCTGACCGGCCTGCCCATGGGCGGCGGCAAGGGCGGCTGCGACTTCGACCCCAAGGGCAAATCCGACGCGGAGGTCATGCGTTTCTGTCAGAGCTTTATGACGGAGCTGGAGAAGCATATCGGTGCGGACACCGACGTGCCCGCCGGCGATATCGGCGTTGGAGCCAGGGAGATCGGCTTCCTCTACGGACAGTACAAGCGTCTGCGCAATGAGCACACCGGAGTGCTCACCGGCAAAAAGGTGGGTGCGGGCGGCTCCCTTGCCAGGACTGAGGCCACCGGCTTCGGTCTGTGCTACTTCACAGAGCGTGTTCTCGGCTCCATCGGCGAGTCATTCAAGGGTAAGAGAGTAGTTGTCTCCGGCTCCGGCAACGTGGCTACATACGCCTGCTGCAAGGCCACTGAGCTGGGTGGCAAGGTAGTTGCCATGTGTGATTCCAATGGCTACATCGTGGATGAGAACGGCATCGACTACAAGGTCATCCAGGAGATCAAGGAGGTCAAGCGTGACCGCATAAAGACCTATGTCGACTATGTCCCCACTGCCCAGTACTTTGAGGGCTGCAAGGGCATTTGGACTGTGCCATGTGACGTGGCGCTGCCCTGCGCGACCCAGAACGAGGTCCAGGGCGACGATGCAGAGATCCTTATCAAGAACGGCCTGAAGTGCATCTGCGAGGGCGCAAATATGCCCTGCTCACCTGAGGCTGTCCACGCGGTCCAGAGCGCTGGCGTGGCCTTCGGCCCGGCCAAGGCCGCCAATGCCGGCGGCGTTGCTACATCCGGCCTTGAGATGAGCCAGAACAGCATGCGCCTTTCATGGACCTTTGAGGAGGTCGACGACAGACTCAAGAAAATCATGGACGGTATCTTTGAGAGCTGCCAGTCCGCCGCTGAGAGGGCTGGACAGCCCGGCAATCTGCTGGTCGGCGCCAATGTGGCCGGTTTCCTGAAGGTGGCTGACGCCATGCTGTGGCAGGGTATAGCATACTAAGAGATTATTGCGAGTATTCAGGACAATTGTAAATGGTAAAGCGGTGTGCGGCAGATGACCGCACACCGCTTTTGTACGGTGCAAAAAATTACCGTTTGACGCATTTCCTCTGCGACAAACGATAAATTCTTTTTTAAACTCCTGCTTTGCTCAGCGGATCTCTTCACCCGTGAAGAGGTTGAGGAAGTATTTCTCGTCATCGCCCCAAATCAGTTCCACTTCGGAGCCGATGGGCATGTCGTAGATGAGTTTTACGATGGGCTCCAACTCCTCCAGACGGTTGAAATCGATCAGCTCCATATTGCCCATATCGATATAGTCCTGGGTATCTCCATCGCCGAATATTCGCCACCCGGTATCGGCTGCAACAACGGGTAATTCACGGGTGAGCCATCTGAGTCTGGTTTTGCCGTAGAGAACGGATTTGGTGACAATGCATCCGCCGGCGCTTTTCTTATTTTCCATTGTTACTCCTTATCCCGGACATACGGTCCGCATTGTATTATTGCATCATGGGCAGGGGCCCATGGTGATGCTTTGGCCGTTTCCCCTTTTATCAAAGCAGTAATGGTATGCGTCTGGTTTTTTCCCCCGCGAGACTGTAAAAAAGAACAAAGCATGTAACATATATAACAAAAAGCGATGCCTGCGGTGCATCGCTTTTTGCTAAAATATTGGAGCGGGCAACGAGGCTCGAACTCGCTACCTCCACCTTGGCAAGGTGGCGCTCTACCAGATGAGCTATGCCCGCATCACTGGGACGAATGTTATTATAACATAAAATCAGATAATGTCAAGGACAAATTCAGGACGCATTGTTTTTTAGGGAGAGCGGTATTAAGCCCGGCTTAGATCCGGCCCTGCGCCCCGTCACGGGGGGGCGCAGAGCGGTATACGCATGTTCAGTTCAGATAGCTGTACAGCGAGCTGTCCCACCAGTAATCGCCGGGCATATCGCCGCTTGTGCGCAGGCAGACGCTCTGTCCGAGTGAGGAGTATTTTGAGCTGTCCACGTGATGCCATCTTCCGCCGATATTAACAGCGTTCCAAGCGTGGGCCACGCCGTCAAAGCGGCCTATGACGACCCGGCAGTCTATATCCAGCTTGTCGCAGAGCAGCTTGTAGGCCATGGCGAAGCCCTCGCCGGCGGCCTGTCCCTCCACCAGCGCGCCGTAGGCGGTGTACTGGGAGTCGCTGCGGTTGTACTGGTCGTTTTCAGCGGACTGGGCGTCAAATTTCACCTCGGCCGAGAGCCTTTGACAGAGGGTAAGGCAGGCGTCGTAGTCAGAGCTGTCCTCCAGATCGCCAGTCAAATCCGAGGCGGCGGAGTTTATGAGCACTTCCATGGCGTTCATGCGCGTCTCGGGATAGGGGTATTTGAAGCTGAGCTCATATATGTGGGATACGCCGGACTCCGGCCAGATGGACAAGGTGATATCCGGCCATACAACGCAGTTTGAGGGGTCGGAATAGTATATCTCATCCAGATCGCGCAGTATAAGCTCATCATTTATGAGAACTGAGCTGCTGTTGACTGCCAGATAATTCTTCCTGGATGTGAGCGACTTGTCAAGCAGCTCATACATGCTGTCGGCATTTTCTATATCGACTATGCCGGATATCTCGGAGGGGGATTTCTTGTAGGTTATATCCAGCTCTGCCTCATAATAGGTTACGTATTTATTGACGCTTGAATTGATGTAGTAGACCGCGTAAGCCCCGAGAGGGGTGTTGTTGCATATATACATGCAGGCATCGGCCACGTCGACCTCCACATCACCCGCGTAGTTGCTAAAGCGCAGCAGACCCGTGAGCTGGCTCTTTTCCACCAGATCCAGTATGGCGGCTTTGAGCTCGTTATAAGTGGACACCTGCACTATGTCGTGCTCGTACTTCTGCGTATCCGGTTCCGTGTGGGGTGTTGCATAGCTGTAGTGGCCGTCCAGAAAGCTTGAGCAGCCCGATGAAAAAAGCATCAACACCAGTATAAGTACAGCTATGGGAGCAGCCTTGCGCAAAGCCTATTCCTCCTTAAACAAACTCTCCTGCTGCTGGCCCGAATCCTCGCCCTTGAGCAGCGCGCCGGGGCCGGGTAAAGACTTTATCCGGTAGCGGCTGAGGTTCTTTATTTGCGTGTTCTCCAGAAGCTCGGCGCTGACGACATGCTGATTCTTCTTCAGGGCGAGCACTTGAACGCCCTGGGTACTCCTGGTGGGCTTGGGGCTGAGCAGACTCGTGCTGAATACGGCAGTGCGAGTATCCGATGAGCATACCGCCACGTTCAGCTCGCCCTCCACGGGCAATACGGCTACGAGGGGGCTTTTATCGCTGTATGCCCCGGTCAGACGGCGCCTGTTGGTCTTTGTGGCGTAGCTGTTAAGCTCCACGAGGGCCGCCTTGCCGTTTTCGTAGACAAACAGCAGGCTCCCCTTGTAATCGCCGGGCTTTACCATGGCCAGCACTGTCTCGCCCTCGTCCATGTTCAGTACTGAGGGCAGAAAGCTGCCCAGACTGGAGGCCTTGGTATCAGGGAAATCGTAGGCACGGGTCTTGTAGACCTGCTGCCTGTCGGTGAAGAACAGGAGCTCGGTGCGGTTGCTCCCCTCAAAGGAGCAGAGAGGGCCGTCGTCCTCCTTATATTTCTGTTCTCCGCTCATGCGCAGGGACTGGGGCGTTATCTTCTTGAAGTAGCCCTCCCTGGACAGGAAGAGGCGGACGGGGTAGTCGTCCACAAGGCCGTCGTCCTCGAATTCGCCTATATCCTCTGCGCCCACCAGCTGGGTTCTGCGCGGCTGGCCGTGCTTTTTTATGATATCGGCCAGCTCCCGCTTTATAATGCCCGCGAGGCGCCTTCTGCTTTTAAGGGTCGCCTCCAGGTCATCTATCTCGTCCCGGAGCCGGGAAATCTCGTCTATGCGCTTTAGGATATACTCGCGGTTAATGTTCCTCAGCTTTATCTCGGCCACGTATTCGGCCTGTATCTCATCTATCCCGAAGCCATCCATGAGGTTGGGTACAACCATGGACTCCTTGGGAGTGTTGCGTATGATGGCAATGGCCTTGTCTATGTCCAGAAGGATGCGCTCAA
>JAFRAF010000373.1 GCA_017405545.1 Oscillospiraceae bacterium
AAGGACGAGGACTGGGAAAACAACTGGAAGGCATACTATAAACCCGTAACTGTGGGCGAAAGACTCTTCATAGTCCCCAGCTGGGAGGAGGCGCCGGAGGCGCCCGGACGGGTAATACTCCGTCTCGACCCCGGTCTCATCTTCGGCACAGGTACCCACGCCACCACCCGCATGTGCCTGGAGGAGATTGAAAAGCTGGATCTGGATTCTGAGCGCGTATTGGATCTGGGCTGCGGAAGCGGTATTCTGGCCATCGCCGCCCTGCTCTGCGGTGCCGAAAGCGCGTTCGGCTGCGACATCGACCCCAAAGCCCCGGACATAGTGATGGAAAACGCCGCTCTCAACGGCATAGGGCCGGAGGACCTGACCGTAAGGGCCGGAGACGTGCTTGCGGACACAAGGCTGCAGAAAATGATATCAAAAAGCCGTTACGGCCTGGTGCTGGCCAATATAGTGGCCGACGTGATTATCGCGCTGGCCCCCCTGGCCTGTGGGTGGCTCAGCGAGGACGGGCGCTTTATATGCTCCGGCATTATCGAGGGCCGTCAGGCAGAGGTGGAAAAAGCCCTCCGTGACGCCGGCTTCACCCTTGCGGGGCACCGGTGTCAGGAGGACTGGCACTGCTATATATGCGAAAGGACACAGAGGAAATAAGCCATGGCGGCAATAATAAGCAAGATGCTCATGCTCTTCCTGCTTATCGCCGTGGGCTTCGCGGCGTATAAGCTGAAGGCCATAGACCGGGCGGCTAACGAGAGCCTGTCCCGTTTTGTGCTGAATATAACGCTCCCATGTACGGTGCTGGACTCCGTACTGGAGGGGGAGACCGCGGCCTCCATAGGCGACGCGGGCATATACTTCCTGCTGGTGGCGCTCGTATACGCCATACAGTTCGCGATAGCATGTCCAGCCCCGCGTCTGCTCCGGGCTCCCAAAAAGGATGGGGGCGTCTACATATTCTCGATAGTATTTGCCAATGTGGCTTTCATGGGTTATCCCGTCACCGAGGTCATTTTCGGGCCCGGCGCAGCCTTCTATGTCAGCATTCTGAACATCATGTTCAATCTTCTGTGCTACACAGTCGGCATACTCATGCTGTCAGGCAGCTCGAACGGGGTGAACCTGAAGCTGCTTATCAGCCCGGCCAACACGGCAACGGTACTCGCCATAATCATATACATGACCCACATCGTCTTCCCGTCCATCATTACAGATACGGTGAGCACCCTGGGAAGGGTCACGACCCCCGTATCCATGATACTGGTGGGCTCCATTCTGGCTACGCTGCCCATAAAGGCAATATTCGATGAAAAGCGTATATGGGGCATCTGCGTACTGCGGCTCGTCGCCGCCCCGGCCGCTGTATGGGCGATCCTGCACGTATTCGTCCGGGACCCCTTCGTGCTGGGCATACTCACTGTCCTTGCGGGCATGCCCACGGCCACGATGACCTCCATGCTGAGTCTGGAGTACGGGGCCAACGAAAAGCTGGCCTCCCAGATAGTATTCGCGACCACCCTGCTGTCTGTTCTGACCGTCCCCCTTATCGCCTATCTCATAGCCTGATAAGCTTAGTCCTGAGGGAATTGGCCACAGCCAGAAGCATGACTCCCACATCGGCAAGGACGGCATACCACAGCGGGAACAGCACAAAAACGCCCACTGCCATAATAATGACCTTAATCGCTATGGAGAACACTATGTTCTCCATAACTATTTTTCTGACCTTTCGCGCGAGCTTTATCAGCTTCGGAACGCCTGTAAGGGAATCGGAGACGAGTACCACATCCGAAGCCTCGATGGCGGCCCCGGAGCCCAGCTTGCCCATGGACACGCTCACATCCGCCTCGGCCATGACAGGCGCGTCGTTTATCCCGTCGCCCGTGTAGAGAACGGGTCCCAGATCCTTAAGCTCTCTGCAGGCCTCAAGCTTTCCCTCGGGCAGAAGTCCGCCCTTTACGCTGTCTATGCCCACGAGCGCCGCGATCTGTTCTCCCCGCTCCTCCCGGTCGCCGGTGAGCATCACTGTCATGTCCACGCCCAGCTTTTTAAGCTCGGTCATTGCCTCGGCCGCCTCGGCCTTGACTACATCGTCAACAGCCGCGTATCCCAGATACCGGCCGTCCAGAACCGTATATATCGCCGCGGCTCCCTGCTCCGGCTCGGGGACATCGACCCCGTATTTCTCCATCAGCCTTTTGTTCCCGGCAAGGGCCTGCTTCCCGTCTATCTCACAGACTATGCCCATGCCGGGCATTTCTTTTACCTCGGCCGCCTCAAAGGGCGTCTGCAGACGGGCAAAGGGCGCCGCTATGGGATGTGCGGAGAAGCGCTCTATGGCGGCAAGGGTGTTCAGCACCAGCTTCTCGTCCTCCGCCTCCACATGGCTTATCTCAAACTCCGCCTTTGTCAAGGTACCGGTCTTGTCGAACACGGCGGTCTTCACCTTTGCGGCGGTATCGAGGAAGGTGGCCCCCTTGACCAGTATGCCGTTCTTCGCCGCACAGCCTATGCCGCTGAAATATGTAAGCGGCACAGAGATCACAAGCGCACAGGGACAGGACACCACCAGAAACACCAGGGCCTTCCTCACCCACTCGGCAAAGGGCCATCCCCCGCCGCAAATACCGATAACAGTCGGTATCCCGAATGCCGCTATGACCGCAAGCAGGCAGACAATAGGCGTGTATACCCGGGCAAAACGGGTGATGAACTTCTCCGGCTCCGCCTTGGACGCGCCGGAGTTTTCCACCATGTCCAGCACCCTAGCCACTGCGCTGTCCTCATATGGTCTCAGGACTCTGACGACCACAGCCTTGCCCACGTTCACGGTTCCGGACAGGACCTGATCGCCCTTGGACATATCCACTGGTATGGGCTCGCCCGTCAGGTTCTTTGTATCTACAGAGGTGGAACCCCTCTCTATTATGCCGTCCACCGGGAATTTGTCGCCGGGGCGCACCATAATCAGATCGTCGGGCCTGAGCTCCTCCGGCTTTACGGTCTTCTGCTTGTGATCGGCTATTAGCGTAGCCTTTTCGCTGCGCAGCTTGACTATTTCCGTAATCGATCTCCGTGAGTTCTCCACGGCGGCCTGCTGCAGAAGCTCGCCTATCTGGTAAAGCAGCATTACGGCGACGGCCTCGTCATATTCACCCAGCACGGCGGCGCCGACAGACGCCAGCGACATGAGGAAGTTTTCGTCAAATATCTTCCCTTCGGACAGATTCCCGAAGGTCTAACGTAGCACCTTCCAGCCCACAAGGAGATAGGCCGCCGCGTACAGAGCATATCTGCCGGTGCCCGTCGGCGCCAAAAGGGCCGCAATGAACAGTATGGCCGAGAGTATTATGCAGGCCAGATCCAGCCTGTGCTTGGCCAGAAAGCCGCTGACTCCGCTTTCCCCCTTTTGCAGGACCCGGACGTCCTCAAAGTTATTGGCCGTGTCCACCACTCTTTCAAGCACGGACTCGTCCTCAAACTCCACATCCAGCTGCTGGGAAACAAAATTCACTCTCGCTTGGTTAACCCCATCTAACCGTGCTATACGGTTTTCCAGTTCCTGCGCGCACATGGCACAGTCGAGCCCCTCCAGCTTCAACAATGTCTTCATCGCATTATCCCTCCCCTATCAGCAGTCCAGATGCTCTCTGCTTATGTCTATTATGCGGGACACATGCTCATCTGAGATGGAATACAGCACATTCTGCCCGTCCCGCCTTGACTTGATGATGTTGTTGTCCTTGAGCACACGGAGCTGGTGGCTGATGTTGCTCTGGGTGCCGCCGCAGGCCTCAACAATGTGGTAAACGCACATCTCCCCCTCCATGAGGGCAAGGATAATCCTCAATCTCGATGGCTCGCTTATGGCCTTGAAGCTTCTGCACATGCGCTCTATTTTAAAATTAGACGCCATGTTGCTTTTTGCCCGCTCGACTGTCTCCTCATGTTCCTGTATATGTCCGCAATCCGTATTCATAGCTGCCTCCTCGTCCGTATCGGTTAAATATATTTAAATTAATATATTAATATCTATTCATATGTTCATGATATCACCGGCTCTTCCCCTTGTCAATATGTGTTTTTGATTTTTTTGACATAAAAACACACGGAGCGCCGAACTCCGTGTGTTTTTATCTTCGCTTGATTATAATATGACAATCAGTCGCAGAAGCCCTCGGACTTGAGCTTTGATATCTCGCGGTCCGAATAGCCCGCCTCACGCATTATTTCGTCAGTATGCCATCCGGCGGGATAGCCGCCGTGCCGATATTCAGCGGGGCATTCCGACAGCTTGACGGGACTTGCCACCTGCTTTACGCTTCTCCCCAGATAGGGCAGGGGCACGTCCACGACCATGTTCCTGTCCCTGCAGTGGCTGTCCTCCAGCAGGGCCTCACGCATGTCCAGTATAGGCTCTACGCATGCGTCCTTATCCTTAAACAGCTCCACCCACTCGTCTCTGGTCTTTGTCAGGAGTACGGCGGCCACCTTCGCCTTTACCTCGGCGGCGTTTTCCGGCATGACCGTGCCCTCTATGAGCTCGGGAGCGCCTATGGTCTCGCAAAAGGCCGCCCAGAACTTGGGCTCCAGACTCCCGACGGAGATAAAGCCGTCCTTCGTCCTGTAGTTGCCGTATACCGAGCCGCCGCTGAGAAGGCCCTCTCCCCTCTTCGATTCCTTGCCGGCGGCCAGAAATTCCGCCCCCTGCATGGTCATGAAGGGGATGGTCCCGTCATACATGCTCACATCCGCTTTTTGCCCCAGGCCGGTACCGCTTCTGTGTATGACCGCCGCAAGTATGCTTATAATGGCGTTCTGACTGCCGGCGGCCAGATCCGCCAGCTGGAAGGACTTCACATAGGGGCCCGCCTCCGGGTCCCCGTCGTAGGACATCAGTCCGGAGCGGGCCAGATAGTTTATGTCGTGGCCGGCGGCGTCTCTCATAGCTCCCGTGGCCCCGTATCCGCTGATTGAGCAGAATATGACCCGGGGATTAATCTCCCTGAGCTTTTCATAGCCCAGGCCAAGCTTGTCCATAACGCCGGGGCGGAACTGTTCCACCACTATGTCGTACTTCTTCACCAGCTTATATATAAGCTCTTTTGCCTCCGGGTGTTTGAGATTGAGGGCGAGGTTGCGCTTGTTCCTGAGTATCCATGCCCGGGTGGAGGTCACATCCGTCCCCGGGATGAGGGCGTACTGATCCAGCACTATATCGGGCCGGGAGGGCGAGGCCACGCTTATGACGTTCGCCCCCATATCCGCAAGCTGCATTGTGGCAAAGGGCCCCGGCAGCAGTGTTGTGAAATCTAAAATATTGAGCCCTGATAAAGCTCCCATAATACATCCTCCGTCAGATCGTATTCCTGCTCAATCCGTTTATAATACCTGACTCCGTTGATCCTGTACTGCTCCACATAGCCCATGTCCAGCAGGTAGTCGGCGCCGCAGTTGAAGTTTCGCTCAAATATGGCCTCAAACACGGGGCTGAGTCTGCCGCTCTTGCTCGCGAAGCCCAGCTTCTCCCCGAAGGCGAACAGCCAGTTCTCCCTGCTCATGTCGTCTCTCAGGCAATCGAACAGTTCTTTCATGCGCCGTCTGATATCCTCCTCGTAAACCTCAATGAGCCGGGCTATGTCATCGTACACCCCGCGATGGGCGACGATATATTTGTCATAAACACAGCGCTTGAGCTTTTTCAGCGTGTTCATGTACTCTGCGACGCTCAGGGCGGCTATGCTTTTGGCGTGTCTGAACACGCTGTAATCGCATATGGCGTCGCTTAAATAAGCCACATCGTCCGGAGTCACGACCCCGACGGTGCCTATCGCGTGGCCCGGCAGGTCAAGTATGCCAAACTTCACCCCGCAGAATTCAAACTCACCGCAGTCCTGCCAGAACACCTCATCCGCCCGATAAAAGGCGGTGTTTATGGCAGAATCCATATCCTTGGGGCTGGAATAGATATAGTTAAGCCAGTAGTTCACGTAGTCGTAGCCCATGCCTGCCGCGGCTACCGAGGCGGCTATCCGGCAGCCGTATGCCTCCTTGAAACGGGTGTTGTTGCCCGTGTGGTCATAGTGGCTGTGGGTGGTGA
>JAFRAF010000374.1 GCA_017405545.1 Oscillospiraceae bacterium
ATAACGGCAAATACGACGATCAGATCATCGAGCTGATCCTGGGGATACAGAACGGCGAGACCGATCTGAAGCTGACTCTGGAGGAACAGCCGGAGCTTGCGGACGTCGCAGGGTATTTTCAGAAGGGCGGCGGGGAATTCTGGATCGCCCTTGAGGGCGACGAGGTCATCGGGACCATTGCTCTTATGCTTAGGGAAAACGCCTGTGCCGTGCTCAAAAAGTTCTTTGTGGCCGCCCCGTACAGATCGAAGAAGATCGGCCTTGCACTGTACAGCGCCCTTCTTGACTATGCCCGGACGCGGCAGGTAAGGCATATTATTCTGGATACGCCCTCCGTTGCCCGCGCCTCACACCGCTTTTATGACAGGGCGGGCTTCCGCAGAGTAACAGCCTCCGACCTGCCGGTTGTGTATACATTCCCAGACAGGGATTCCATTTTATACATGCTTGATTTGTGAGTTTCTTGACCATTTATTTACATTTCGGCCTCTATTTTTTGTTGACTTGAAGGCCGGTGTAAAGTATAATTACTGCATAAAGCAGTATTAACCGACCATACTTTTATTACTGGAGGAAAAATAAGATGGATATAAAGAAAAAGATAGGCGACGTTCTGGACAAGACCGATATCGACGATAAGATCAAGGCCAAGGCCGGTGACCTGAAGGGCAAGGTCGGCGAGGCTCTGGACAAGACCGACATCGACGACAAGATCAAGGCCAAGGCCGGCGATCTGAAGGCCAAGGCCGGTGAGGTTCTGGATAAGACCGACATCGACGATAAGATCAAGGCCAAGGCCAAGGAGATCAAGGACAAGATCACCGACTAAGACCGGCCGAACATTGAAAATCAATCTCTTCTGTTGTTGAAAAACGGCATGACCGTCCGGGTCATGCCGTTTTTTCTGTCTTTTCCGAACGCGAGTGCGGGTCTCCCCCTGTCCGGGCATGGGGTAAAACAAGCTTGTTTTTTCGATTTACATTGTTGGACGACTGTGATACAATATGAAATAAATAAAATAGAATGAAATAAATAAAATAGAATTAATAGTCTTACAGCGCATCCGCCGGGTGTGCTGCGCGCAAAGGAAAACTGCATATGGATATACAAATTGTTTCCGGCTTCCTGGGAGCGGGCAAGACGACATTTATCAATAAGTATCTGCCCCTGCTGGACGGGTTGACCGTTGTGATTGAAAACGAGTTCGGGCAGATAGGTCTGGACGGACAGCTTATCGAGGGTGACACGCCTGTGCGGGAGCTGAGGGCGGGCTGCATCTGCTGTACCCTGGCCACCAGCTTTCAGAATTCGATAAACGAGCTCTGGGACAAATTCCACCCGGACCACATACTGATTGAGCCCTCCGGCATCGCCATGCTGCACGACGTGGTGTCAGCCTGTGAGGGGGCCCGTGAGGAGGGCGGGCTGGATTTTGACATAAGCAAGCGCATCACCATCGTCAGCGGTGATGTTTTCGAGGATTTCATAGAGGACTACCCCTTCTATCTGGAGCAGGTGGAGAATGCGGGCCTCATCCTGCTGAGCCACATCGCCGCCAGGCCCAACGGCACGGACGAGGTGGTGGAGCGGTTGCGCGGCTATAACAGCGACGCGGTCATCTACTCCGGCGACTGGCGCGAGTTGGACGGAGATGTGCTCATGTCACTTGTCCAGGCCAGCCCTCAGCGTCCGGCGGAGCCAAGCGACGAGCAGCACAGCGTTGACGCGGGACAGGTGTTCAGCAATTTCGCAATTCTAAAGCCCCCGGCCCTGAAGGAGGAGACCCCCGAGTATATACTCAGGGCCCTTCAAAGCGGGGACTACGGCGAGGTGCTCAGGGCAAAGGGCTTCCTCAGCGGCAGTGGCGGACAGCGCTATTACATAGACCTCACCATCTCCGGCGCCCAGTGGAGAAGTGTGGAGGACGACGGCAGCCACGGCCTCGTGGTGATAGGCCGCGACCTGCAGAAACCGGCCCTGAAAAAGCTCTTCACCGGGAAATAAGAGCGGAGGCGACCAAGGGGATCGCGGCAAGCGCCCCAAGAAATTTTAACAGCAATAAAAATGCCCTCTCCCATGAATGGGAGGGGGCATTTAAGCTGCAATGCAGCGAGTTCTGTACAGAGTGTGTTTAAGTGATCAGCTCGGATTCTCCTCCGGAGGAGTAGACTGCTGCTTTTTTTTCGCTTTGACCTGTTTCATCCTCGCACGGCGCTTTGCAAGGGGAGAGTCGGGATCCCACAGATAATCTCTCAGCGCAAGTCTGTCGATGGCTCTGCCTATCCACACACACTCGGCCTTTGCGTTTTCCGTGCTTTCGTCAAAACCGGTTATGGCGACTTTTCCGTTTACAACATCAAAACGAACCCACTCTTTGCCGGCAGGGAGAATACCCTTTGCCCGGATGATCTGTCCGAAGTAACCGCGTATGACCCTTTCCAGCAACCACAGCAATGCAACAGGGGAGACCATGCGGCAATTGTATACCGTATATGTTTC
>JAFRAF010000045.1 GCA_017405545.1 Oscillospiraceae bacterium
ACCTTTTGAACCGGCCATATAATTCATCTTTATTTTTCTCCTTACCGCCCCGAGACAGGGCAAATTAGTGTACGCATATTGATTCACATTTTATTATCATCATCCGTGTTTGTCAAGCCCGCTTAATTTAATATTATATGAATATATGGCGGAATTCGGCGTAAATTGATGCCAAACTGTGAACGCAGAGCCTTCCGATTATATCCTACATTTGCGGCTGTCCATACGCGCCGACGGAATCTTCGGGAAGCCCATAGTTTTGCGTGCGCCTTCGGTGCTTCAGAAGTGACGGTTTATCAGTTATTTCCATAACAAGGTCGATTTATCGCCGAAATCTATGACAGAATAGTTTAAAAACACCGACTTATCCATCAAATGAATGTTTGTCTTGACAAAATGAACGCTCAAATATATAATTGCAAGTATATTAATGACATGTTTAACATACACAATTATGCTCAGCAATACCCTTTATTTATTTTTTCTATCGTTTATTAATTTTTAGGAGGCAAAATAATGGATTACAATGCTTTTATCGATGAGATGATAGCTAAGGCAAGAGCTGCTCAGGCTATCGCTGCTACCTACACCCAGGAGCAGCTGGACGCCATGTGCCTTGCACTGGCCAAGAGATTCTATGCCGAGTCTGAGCGCCTCGCTGAGATGGCTGTCGAAGAGACCGGCAAGGGCCGCGTAGAGAGCAAGCTCGGCAAGAACCAGAGAACCGCAGTTTGCAGCTGGCGTGAGATGAAGCACCAGCCCTCCACCGGTGTTTACTCTGTTGATGAAGCCAAGAAGCTCACCATCTATGCCAAGCCCATCGGTGTCGTCGCTGCTCTGCAGCCTGTAACCAACCCGACAGCTACCCCCTGCCACAACTCCATGCACGCTCTGAAGGCAGGCAACGCTATCATCCTTGCTCCTCATCCCCAGGCCAAGAAGTGCTCCAGCGAGGCTGCCAATGTCCTCCGTGACGAGCTGGCCAAGAACGGCTATCCCGTAGACCTCATCCAGTGCATCGAGGAGCCCAAGCTTGAGCTCTCCCAGCTGCTGATGGAGAAGTGCGATGTTATCCTCGCCACCGGCGGTGAGAACATGGTTAAGTCCGCTTACTCCTCCGGTAAGCCCAGCTACGGCGTCGGCCCTGGTAACGTACAGGTCGTTGTCGATCCCGACTACGATGATCTTGAGAAGGTCGCTATCCAGTCCCTGAACGGTCGTTCTTACGACTGGGGTATGCCCTGCACCGGTGAGCAGACCGTACACTGCTCCGAGGCTATGTATGAGCCCCTGAAGGCCGAGTTCATCAAGAATGGCGCTTACTTCGTAGACGATGAGGAGTCCCTCGAGAAGTTCCGTAAGGCCTTCTTCACCGAGAAGGGCGGTCCGGCTCCTGCTATCGTTGGTCAGTCTCCCCAGAAGCTGG
Organism: Oscillospiraceae bacterium; assembly: GCA_017405545.1. Classification (GTDB taxonomy): domain Bacteria; phylum Bacillota; class Clostridia; order Oscillospirales; family Oscillospiraceae; genus RGIG2311. Next base: position 1,427 of record JAFRAF010000045.1, read on the forward strand.
GTGAGATCGCCGGCGTAAAGATACCCGATGATGCCAAGCTGATCATGTTCCGCGTACATGCAGACGGCAACAGCGAGATCCTTGAGAAGGAGATCCTGGGTCCTGTCACCCGTTTCTTCACCTACAAAACCTTCGAAGAGGGCTGCGAGCATGCTCTTGCCAACAACAAGATCATGGGCGGCGGCCACGTTGGCGTTATCTACTCCAACGACGACGAGAAGATCGACTACTATGCCAAGAAGTGCATCGTTGGCCGTCTGGTTGTAAACCAGAATGCCAACTCCGGTAACGGCGGCCCCGACAACAACGGTCTGCCTCACACCATCACCCTGGGCTGCGGCTTCTGGGGCAACAACAGCACCTCTGACAACCTCATCTTCCGTCACCTCCTTAACTTCACCCGCGTGGCCAGAGTCATCCCCGGTCTGCCGGCTGTTGTTCCCGCTGAGGAGATGTTCGCCGACTAATTCGGCGCCTATAGGGACGGTTTCGATTTGATTCGTACCGTAACCCGTAATAATTAAAGCTTACCTGGCGGCGGGTGGTTTTATGCCGCCCGCCGCCGAGCTTTTTATTGTTAAGAAATCTGTATGCACTGTACAAGAAAACTGAATATAGCGGATTTTGATATACGTGTTCAAGTTATGCCATGAGCCGTCAATCACGGTATAACAGCAAAATCAGGAGTTCTTACCAAAGTATTCGTATTCCAAGTCAACCGTTTTTCTATCGTTTGTTCCTTTGTCCATTGAAATCCACCGCCAATTATTGTTAGGGAGTGAAACATATGGCAATCAAAAAGCGAGAGTACGGAGAAGAACAGCCAGGAATACCTCTTGGTATATTTAAAATCAGGATCCCCTTTGTGCATTTTCGCCTTGAGCTGCCCGAAATAATACAGGGCTTCTTCATGGTGACTGTCGGAATGGGCGCCATAGCCAACCAGCAGGAGCTGTTCGGCATTGACTACGATATGTGCGTCATTTGCGTCAGTCTGAACTCGTTTATGTACATAATGCACCCATTCTTCGGAGATCCGATCTATCCTGGTTGGATAACACCCGCCATGCCTCTTGTTGTGGCATGGGCACTGCAGTTTCCCACAGTCAATGAGCGTATACAGGCAATAGGGGCCCTTCAATATGAGATGGCTTTCCTGTTCCTGTTCCTCGGCATCACCGGACTCGGTGGCGAGGTAGTTTCCCGTATACCAAAGTTTATGAAGGGCGGTATCGTCCTGGGATCTGGTTTCTCGGCCGTTTCATCCGTGTTCAAAACGGGTGGAAAGATGGCCGGCTACGAGATAACGGCGCTTATATCGATTGCGCTGGCCTACCTGACGATCAACAGTAAATGGTTTGAGAAAGTCGCAAAGAGAAACGCCTTCCTCACCTGGTTCCGCAAGCTCGGAATGGTCCCCGGCTTCCTTATCGCGTACGCGCTGGGCGTACTTGTTACCCATGAGGTCGTGGCGCCGGTCATCCAGTGGGGCATCAGCCCGTACCATTACTGGCCCGAGGTTATTCAGAATTACAGTATGATAGGCGTAGGCTTCGCAGGCGCTTACATGTACATCAATGCCCTGCCCATGGCGCTCACAGCGTACATCATAGCCTACGGTGATTTCGTCACCGCGAAGGAGCTTTCCATCAAAGCTCAGGAAAACCGCGGCGATGAGAAGATTATCTTCAACGCAAACCGCTGCCACATTCTCTGTGGCTGCAGAAACGCCATTCTCGGCACCCTCTGCCCCTACTGCCCCCTCAGCGGGCCCATGTACGGCGGAGGAACCTTCAGCTGCTATGAGCGTTATAAGACAGGACCTGAAGCGATGCCCTCCATCTGGGGCGGACTGTTCAGTTTCACCCTCTGCACCACTCTGGCAACTGTTTTCAAGCCCACCATCACCTTCTTCAAGCCTATATACATGGTCGGCCTCTGCACCACCTACATGGTTCAGGCTTTCGGCTGCGGCTATGTTTCAATGGGCCTGCTCGACAGTGATGAAGAAAAAGCCATGGGCTTTATCACTGCTGCCGTCCTTGCCCTCAAGGGCGCTGCGTGGGGCCTTGCCACCGGCTTCATCCTCTACTTCCTGGTCGGCTACAGCAAAGACACCAGAGAGAGGTGCAAGGCCGAGACCGCTGCCGAGCTTGCCACCGCAAGACAGATCCAGGCCGACGCAAAGGCCGAATCCGCTGCCAGAAAGGCTGCGAGACAGGCAAAAAAGGCGGCTGTCGTATCCAAGTAATTTAGAAAAAGCAAAAGAAAGCTGCAATAATAATTGATTAAGACAGGTTTTATTTCTTTTACCTCTGACTTAAAAAGCACTTGCAAACAGCCTTCAGCGTGCTTATTTTGGTTTCTAAACAGTTTCTGCTGCTTCAGCAAGTGAGCTGCTCAGTCAAAAAAGAATCTTAACTAAACAGTGTGTACGTCTGACGTGGAGCCAAAGCTCCACCCGGGCTTATACATATAAAGCATTAAGTAAGCACGCCGATTTACGGCTGCGGGCAAAACCAGGCGTCAAAAATGGAAGCGAATCGTTTGCATAATAACTGTTAATAACTACAAGGAAGTGAAGTTATGGCAATACAACGCGAATTTGGCGCTGAACAACCTTCAATACCTCTTGGTATATTTAGGTTGAGATTACCCTTCGTCCATTACCGTCTTGAGCTGCCTGAAGCTATTCAGGGTCTGTTCATAATCACGGTTTCCATGGGCGCAATTGCTGCTAACGAACAGGTCTACGGGCTGCCTACTGATGACTTCTATCAGTACGGTATTCTGATGGTCTCCATCAACACCTTCCTGTATCTGCTCCACCCGACCTTCGGTGACCCGGTCTTCCCCGGATGGATAACACCGGCTATGCCGCTGGTTATCGCATGGTCCCTGGGTCTGAGCGACGACCCTGTTGTCCGTCTGCAGAGTATCATAGCCCTCCAGCTTGAGATGGCTATCATATTCCTGTTCCTCGGCATTACGGGTCTGGGCGGCCAGTTCGTTGCACGTGTACCTAAGTTCATGAAAGGCGGCATCGTCTTGGGCTCCGGCTTCTCAGCCGTCACCTCCTGCTTCAAGGCAGACGGCTATGTCGCCACCGCTCCGATAGCAATCATCGTTTCTACAGCGATCTGCTATCTGCTCATGAACGCCGACTGGGTTGCAAGGGCTGCAAAGAACAACAAAGTCCTTGCCTGGATCAAGAGCCTCGGCATGACCCCCGGTCTTGTTGTTGGCTACATCATTGGTTACTTTATAACCAAAGAGATCGCAGCACCTGAGATACAGGGCGGTATCATCCCCTGGGGCGGCTATGCACACAACCTCGCCCACTACACCATTTTCGGTGTTGGGTTCCCCCCTGCATTCCTCTGGATCTCTGCTATCCCTGTATGCCTGATGGCCTACATCATTGCTTACGGTGACTTCGTTCTTGCGAAGCAGGTCGCTGAGAATGCTGGTAAGCTGCGTCCCGACGAGAAGATCGTCTTCAACGCTAACAGATCTCACTGCATCGCAGGTACCCGTAACCTGCTGATGGCCCTGTTTGCCCCCTACTCCCCGCTGTCCGGTCCTCTCTACGCTGGCGGTACCTTCTGCGTATACGAGCGTTATAAGACCGGTCCCGAGGCTATGCCTTCATTCTGGGGCGACATGCTGACCTTCATCATCTTCAACTGGATCGCAACAATGCTCTATCCTCTCATGAGCTTCTTTGCTCCTGTTAGAGTCCTTGGCCTTGGAACCACTATCATGGTCCAGGCTTATGGATGCGGCTACGTTGCACTTGGTCTGCTTGACAGCGATGAAGAGAAAGCCATGGGCTTCATCACAGGCGCTATCCTCTGCCTCAAGGGCGCTGTCTGGGGCCTGGCCACCGGTTTCATCCTGTACTTCCTCGTTGGTTACTCCAAGGAGACCCGTGCGAGGTGTAAGGCTGAGATGGAGGCTGAGATTGCTGCTGACAAGCAGTTCGCTCTCGAGTCAAAGGCTGCAAAATAATCCAAGAATAAGTACAAGCTATATCCATAGTACTCATGACATCCTGGTTTTGCTTTATACAAAGGCACCGACGCCGTTTGGCGTCGGTGCATTTTCTTCTGCGCTTTTTATTTCGTATACCCGTGTCCGCTGTTAATCCAGTATCAGGTCTATCGCCCGGGCAAAGCCGCTACTGTTGTTATCCCCGGTGATGTGATCCGCGGCTTTTTTCACCTCATCTTCCGCGTTTTCCACGGCCACGGAGAAGCCGGCGGCTTTGAGCATGGATATGTCATTCCTCCCATCCCCAATGGCCATGACCTGTTTGGGGGATACACAAAGCTCTCTGCACAGCCACATCAGGGCCAGGCCCTTTGACGCGTCAACTGAATTGAGCTCCAAATTGAAGTCGATCGCGCTTGTTATCGTGATATCGGGAAAGCTCTTAGCTATGTCCGCCGCGGCCACTTGACGCTCAGCATCGCTTTTAAACAGCATCTGAAACTTTTCGACACCTTTATTTGAGTTAACTATTTGCTCCCTCAGATTCTCAACAGGCCGTCTTGTGTCGAAGTAGACCTGCTGCAGCGCCTCACCGCAGGCGTATTCGGGTATTCTGTCATAGTATTCTCCGGGCGCCAGGGCCTGCCCGTCGATAAAGCAATCGCAGTAAGTGCCGAAGCTCTGCAGATGGTCGAACAGCTCAACTGCCCGGTCCCGCTCAATAACAGCGTAATGCCTCACGCAGCCCGCTTTTATGTCGTACACCCTCGCCCCGTTGACCTCTACTGCCCAGTTTATAAACGGGAGATTTACTATCTCCTCAGGCATTCCTCCGAAGGCCCTGCCGCTGGCGGGGACAAATTCAATCCCGGCCTCCGCCATTGCGTATAAGGCCCGCATATCCTCGGGGCTTATCTCTTTATCGTCGTTCAAAAGCGTACCGTCCAGGTCGGATAATACAAGTCTGATTTTGTTCAGCGCATTTCACCCCAATTCTCTATAGCGGCAAAACAGCGGCGTATTTCAGCCCCATGCAGGGCAGAAATACACCGCTGAGATCGATTCCCTATTCTCTAATACGCTATGCCCCAGATAACCATGTGCTTCGCGGGTTTGCCGCACACGGGACACACGTCGCCTATCTGCTCCTGGGCGAAGGGGATGCAGCGTGAGGACACGCCCACCTCTTCCTTCATCTTCAGCTCACAGTCCAGATCTCCGCACCACATCATCTTTATGAAGCCGCCCTTTGTGTTGATGACCTCTTTCGCCTCCTCCAGGGAGTGGACGGGATGGGTGTTGGAGTCCAGATTGGCCTTTGCCTTTGCAAAAAGCCCGTTGTGGACATCATCCAGCAGACCGGACACGCTGTTTGCGATGTCATCCAGCGGCACGGTGATTTTTTCGTAGTTGTCTCTGCGCACGGCCACGCACACATTGTTTTCTATATCTCTCGGCCCCAGCTCTATGCGCAGAGGTATGCCGCGCATCTCGTGCTCGGCGAATTTCCAGCCGGGCGAATTGTCGCTGTCGTCCATCTTTGTTCTTATGCCGGCGGCCTTCAGCTTGGCGGTGAGCTCCTCCGCCGCCTCAATGACGCCGGGCTTCTTAGCCGCTATCGGTATCACTACGACCTGAACAGGGGCAATACGCGGCGGCAGGATGAGCCCGTTGTTGTCTCCGTGTGTCATGATAAGTCCGCCTATGAGACGTGTTGAGAGGCCCCAGGAGGTCTGGTGAGGATATCTGAGGGTGTTGTCCTTGTCGGCAAACTGTATGTCAAAGGCCCGGCAGAAGCCGTCGCCGAAATAGTGGGAGGTGCCGCTCTGGAGGGCCTTTTTGTCGTGCATCATGCACTCGACGGTGTAGGTCTCCTCCGCCCCGGCGAACTTCTCCTTGTCGGTTTTTCTTCCGGGCACTACGGGCATGGCCAGGCAGTTCTCGCAGAAGTCGGCGTAGACCTTCAGCATCTGCAGGGTCTCCTCTTTCGCCTCCTCGGCGGTGGCGTGTATGGTATGTCCCTCCTGCCACAGGAATTCGCGGCCGCGCAGGAAGGGTCTGGTGGTCTTCTCCCAGCGGAGCACGGAGCACCACTGATTGTATTTCATGGGCAGATCGCGCCAGGACTGGAGTACATGGCTCCAGTGCTCGCAGAACAGCGTCTCGGACGTGGGCCTGATGCACAGGCGCTCGGGCAGCTCCTCGCTGCCGCCGTGGGTGACCCAGGCCACCTCGGGGGCGAAGCCCTCAACGTGGTCCTTCTCCTTCTGGAGGAGGCTCTCCGGTATAAGGACGGGCATGGAGACATTCTCATGGCCCAGCCTTTTGAACTCCTTGTCCAGAATCGACTGGATGTTCTCCCATATAGCGTATCCGTAAGGTCTGAGTATAAAAAAGCCCTTTACGCCGGAGTAGTCTATAAGTCCGGCCTTAACGACTACATCAGTAAACCACTGCGCAAAATCCTGGTCCATATCTGTGATTTGTGTTACTTTTTTCTCTTTAGCCATAGCTGTCTCCCCAGGGGCATATGCCCGTATTCTCACCTTTAGGTGGCGTCATTTAACCTGTTTATTTTATAGTACCATCAGTGTTTTGTCAACTGTAAAGGCGTCGATGCCGGCCCAAAACCCGAATAAAGAGGCGTCAGGGGCCGTGAAAACGGTCCCTGACGCGTGATATCTCTTTTGATTTGTACCGCGTGCGGACAGCTATGCCGTGGCGGGTACGATCTTCATATCCAGGCCCACGAGCACATCATCGTCCGCTGCCTTGTTATAGGTGAAGTCCACAGTGTCTCCCACATTCGCGAATACAGCGTATTCGCTGGTGGCAGAGGTTATCACATACCAGTCGCCCTCCGTGCTGCGCATGTAGTAATAGGACTCGCCGTCTATTACCGTCATGCGTATATCGGCTATCTCAAAGGTGACCTGCGCCTCCTCGACGGGCACCTCAGG
>JAFRAF010000046.1 GCA_017405545.1 Oscillospiraceae bacterium
ACGCAGGGGCCCTTGCTCGAGCTCACTCCGCCATATCAGCCGGGTGCTAGCCTCGCAGACCTGATTGATGAAGGAGTTCTGAACCCATCGTTCGCAGCCTTCGACAGCGTGGGCATGCCGCTGGAGGGTACTATCTCCGGCGGTCTGGAGCTGCTCATATTCATAGTGGAGATCGTGGGGGATATTATTTCCCACTTCAGTCCGGACTCGAAGCTCAACCTGGCCCTGTCTCTTCTTGGTCTGGTGCTGATAGTCTTCCTCCTTATCTACCGCATCCGCATATTCATGCGCGTCACCCGTGTCTTTGGCCTGCGCAAGCGCTGGATACTGCTCTATCTGCTGCTGGAGTGGCTGCCCATGCTGATAATCGGCTTCGGCAACAAGTATCAGCCGAAATGGACTGACTTCTCCGAAGAATGGGAGGCCGGCACCGCCCCCGCCGAGCTGGAGGGCACGGAAAAGCCCTCAGACCATGTCCACGTATTTAAAAACGAGGGCCTCAGCCTGGAGCTCCGTGACCGCACGGTATCAAGCTTCGGGAGAAAGCAGTATCTGCTCAAGGACATTGCTCTCGACATCCCCAACGGCTCCTTCGTGCTGCTTCTGGGCGGCTCCGGCGCCGGTAAAACCACTCTGGTAAACGCCATAATCGGCTACGAGAAGGCCAACGCCACCGTTAAGCTCAACGGCTCGGACGTTTACAAGGACTACGGGCGGATGAAATACCGCATCGGCTTCGTCCCCCAGAAAAACCTGATGCGGGGCACCGATACCGTCATGCACACTGTGACCGACGCGGCGCGGCTGCGTATACCCAAAAACCTCAGCAAGGACGAACGCAAGGCCAAGACCCAGGAGGTCATGGACCTGCTGGGCCTCACCGCCGGCAGCGACGGCCTCGTAAACAAAAAATCCGGCGGCCAGCTCAGGCGAATATCCATCGCCATGGAGCTTGTCACCGACCCCGAGCTCTTCATTCTGGACGAGCCGGACTCCGGCCTTGACGGCGTAATATCCCGCGAGATCTTCACAAAGCTCCGGGCCATAGCCGACTCGGGCACGATAGTCATCGTCATAACCCACACCCCCGACCGTGTCATCGACCTCTTCGATAAGGTCATAGTTCTGGGGCGTGACTCCGGCCGTGTGGGACGCCTGGCCTTCTACGGCTCGCCTCAGGAGGCACGGGAGTTCTTCGGCAAGGACACCATGGAGGACGTCGTAATGACGGTCAACCGCAAGGAAGAGGGCGGCGACGGCCTGGCCGACGAGTGCATCGAGCGCTACGCCCGGCTTGTTTCCGCCGCGGAAGGAGGTGCGGCATCGTGAAAAACGAGGAACTGCAATACACGGGCCGTCTGCTTCAGGTCCGCATATATCTGGGCAAATTCCTCCGCATGTTCGTATTCCAGAACGACTGGAAGATACTGCCCATGGGCGCGATAATAGCCGCCGTCGTGACCTTCGTTATCGGCACAAACCTTTTCCAGACCCAGGAGGGTACGAAAATCGGCGTTTTCGCCCTGGTCTGCGTCTGTATCTGGAACGGGTTTTTCAACTCCATCCAGGCGGTCTGCCGCGAGCGTGAGATAATTAAGCGGGAGCACCGGGCGGGACTTCACATGTCCTCTTACGTGGCGGCACAGATGGTGTATCAGCTCATACTGTGCGCCGCCCAGACAGTGGTCACCATGCTCATCTGCCGTGTGACGGGAGTGCAATTCCCCGAGGCGGGGCTCATCACCTCCACCGGCACGATAGACGTGGCCATAACTCTCCTGCTCATCACCTACGCCGCCGACCTGATGGCGCTCATGGTCTCCTGCATAGTGAGGACCACCACCACGGCAATGACGACCATGCCCTTCCTGCTCCTATACCAGCTGGTGTTTTCCGGCGGCTTCTTCGATGTGAGCGGCGTTGCAGAAAAGCTCAAGTATCTGACCATCTCTCACTGGGGCATGGACGCCCTCTGCTCCATCGGCCGCTACAATGAGGAGCCCATGGTCTCGGTGTGGAACATGCTGGTGAGCTTCAAGGACATAGAGATACAGGGACAGACGCCTCTTAAGGACATTCTTATCAAGATCGAGGCCGAGGGCCTGCGGGAACCGTTCCTGCTCTGGTCCGCCCAGAACAACTCAAACCCCGACTACGCCGCCGACCCCTCCGTCGTGCTCACGTACTGGGGCGCGCTTGTGGCCCTGATGCTCATATTCGCCATCATTTCCGTCGTCGCTCTGGAGTTTATTGACAAGGACAAGAGATAATAAAGATTCGAGGAGAGAAAATGAAAAAGATAATCTGTATTTTGCTTTGCCTGATGTTTGTTTTCGCCCTGGCCGCGTGCCATGTGAACGTAAACGTAACCAATCCACCGTCAGCTGAAGAAGCCGAGGTTTCCGGCGGTGAAGAAACCGAGGTCTCCGACGGCGAAGATGCCGAGGAGACCGAAGAGAGCGACGACTGGCAGAATCCCGTCATGAATTTCATCGGCCCCTACGCTTCCGGCGATTACCGGGCCCTGGTGGAGGCAGAGGGAAAGGACACCGCCAAAATAACCGTCGAGTGCGGCGACCCCGCCAGGCCCGTCTACCGCTGGGTCATGAGCGGCCCCTTTGACTGGGACACGCTGACAGTAAATTACACCAACTGCGTCATGTACAGCTTCAACTGGGACGACATAAACACCATGCCCGGCCCGAAGATAGAGTACGAAAACGGCGCGG
>JAFRAF010000001.1 GCA_017405545.1 Oscillospiraceae bacterium
ACCGGATAAGCTTTTTTTGTAATTAAAAGTGTGGGCCCGCCGGGCCAAATCTCCTCGCGCTCCACAATAATGCTCCAATTAAATCGAAATTAAAATGATAGTAAATAGAATTTAAGGGCGATATGCTCGGCATATCGCCCTTAATATTGCATATGTAATTACTCAGCGACGATAGCGCCGTTGGGGCAACCGTCTTCACAGGCACCGCAGTCGAGGCAGGCGCTGGCGTCGATCTCGTAGTGGCTGTCGCCCTCGAAGATAGCGCCGGCGGGGCAGCTGTCTACGCAGGAACCGCATGAAAGGCAGGCATCAGTAATCTTGCGTGGCATAATTGTTTCCTCCTTGATTATAGTAGATAGTATGGTTTAATTACAACTCAACAGCATCATATGTTGTAACACATTTTTATTGTAACACTAATTTTTAAAAAATCAATTGTATATTTTGCTGATTTATGCAATTTTTTCAGAAAAAAAACTGTGAAATAGAATATACTAACAGTTTCGAATAAAATCAAATTTTTAAAAACTCTTAAAAAACAATGAAAACAGCTAAAAGTAAAAGAAATAGAGAGATATATTAAAATCATACATCCACAAAGGTCAAATAAGGTCAAAGTTCAGCTTGCGCATTTGGATACTCGATGATAATATATAGCCAAGGTCAAAGATAGTCAAAGTCAAACACGAAAGGGGATGTCCGCAATGGGCATAAGCGATATGATTGCCAGTTTTATAAATGAAGCGCTCAACGAGGCCGACGGTACTGCCGAGCTTCAGCGGGCCGAGCTGGCGAACAGATTCAACTGTGTGCCCAGCCAGATCAACTACGTTATATCTACACGTTTTTCTCCCGAGCGGGGATACATCGTGGAAAGCCGCCGGGGAGGCGGAGGATATATTCGTATCAGTCGGGTCCAGATGGGCAGCAAAGCCCTTTTGATGCACACTGTAAACGCCATCGGAGACAGTATCGATCTCAGCAGCGCGAGGGCATTGCTTTCAAACGCTGTCATGGGCGCCGCCCTTGACGAGGGCAAGGCTCTTCTCATGCTGGCCGCGGTGGGCGACGGGGCGTTAAGGCCCCTCCAGCCGGACAGGCGGGATGAGCTCCGCGCGTCGATACTAAAAAACATGCTTATACATTCACTTTAAATGGGAGGTATTTATCATGAAATGCGAGAAATGCGGAAAGAACGAAGCCACCTATTTTTATTCTTCCAACATAAATGGGAAGGTCACCGAAAAGCACCTCTGTCAGGACTGCGCCGCAGAGGAGAACATGGACATTTTCCCGGACTTTGAGAAACAGCTCTCCAGAGCTTTTGAGAACAGCATGCAGTCCATGTTTGCGCCCATGGGCTTCTTCCAGCCCATGTTCAGTCCAGGCTTCGGCGGAGGGTTCTTCACCCCCACAAGGCTGATGCCCATGATCAACATCCTTGTTGACGGCACCAAGGCCGGCGAAAAGCCGGAGGAGGAACAGTGCACCGAGGAGTGCCATGGCGAGTGTCAGGAAAACATTGAGCCGGATCCCGAGCTTGAGCACCGCCGCCGCATAAATGAGCTGCGTGAACAGATGAATGAGGCCGCCCGGAGAGAGGACTTTGAGGAGGCCGCAAGGATTCGTGACGAGATAAAGGCGATGGAAAGCTGAGATGCGCGGGTATTGAGACCCGCTTTTAGGGAAATAACATAATAAAGGACCGCAGTGAGCTGCCTGTGTGACAGCTCCGCCTCGAAGAGTACAGCGTACCGCTCGCCGTAAACATCGGCGAGCGATACGTGTATACTGATCTCCATTTGCCGCTTATGGAGATTTTGTCCCCCATTTATCGGAGATAAGCGGCAGACAGGAGGTTCCTATGAAATATGAAGCGAACTTTACAGATAGCGCCAAAAACGCATTGAGCAGCGCCCATGAAAAGGCCGCTGAAATGGGACACGGATATGTGGGTACAGAGCATATTCTGTACGGAATAGTCTGTGAGGAAAAGTCGATTGCGTCCGACGTGCTCCGGCGTGCGGGATTAGATAAGCAGCTTGTCCTGACGCTAATTGATAAATATGTGGGCAGAGGAGAAAGTGCTGAGACCACAATCCAGGGACTGACTCCAATGGCAAAAAGGATAATCCATGTGGCGTCTGCGCACGCTGCCAGATTGAGGCATGACTATGTGGGGACTGAGCACATTCTTATGGGCATCCTTACCGAGCCCGGGTGTGTGGCTTCACGAATAATAAGCGTTACAGGCGCCATACCCACAAAATTATTCAAGGAAACAGTCGATCGTTTCGCTATGCCTGAACTCCGTCGCTCCTCAGGATCTGCGCAGGATAAGGCGAACCGGCGTCAGGAGACAAAGACTCTGGAGCAGTACAGCAGAGATCTGACAGAAGCAGCCACCTCCGGACAGCTCGATCCCGTGGTCGGCAGGGAGAGCGAGATACAGCGTGTTATACAGATACTCAGCAGACGCACAAAGAACAACCCCGTGCTCATAGGCGAGCCGGGCGTGGGCAAGACCGCCATCGCTGAGGGCCTTGCACAGAAAATAGCCTCAGGCGACGTGCCGGACTGTCTGCATGAAAAGCGAATAAAAACCCTTGACCTCACCGGAATGGTGGCCGGTACAAAATACAGGGGCGACTTTGAGGAGCGCATAAAGAGCATTATCGATGAGGTCAAAAAGGCCGGGGATATAATACTTTTTATCGACGTGATGCACACCTTGATCGGTGCGGGTGCGGCGGAGGGAGCCATAGACGCCGCCAATATCATAAAGCC
>JAFRAF010000047.1 GCA_017405545.1 Oscillospiraceae bacterium
TATAAAACAGGCCTTTTTACCTCGCCCTATATTGAGCGCTTCAATGAGCGTATAAAAATAAACGGCCTTTCCGTGTCTGACGAGGCCATAAAGCGTCAGCTGGACAGGATAGAGCCCCTCATACCAAAAATGGAGTGGACTCCATCCCAGTTCGATATCATCACCGCCGCGGGCTTCCTCTGCTTTGCGGAGGAAAACTGTGACATCGTGGTGCTTGAGACGGGTCTCGGCGGGGAGTTTGACAGCACCAACGCCATTCCCCCGCCCCTCTGTTCTGTCATAACAGCCATCGGCTATGATCACACCGATATTCTGGGCTCAACACTCACCGAGATAGCCCACGCCAAGGCCGGGATAATCAAGTCCGGCAGCACGGCGGTGGTCTACGAACAGGACCGCGAAATAATGGAGGTTTTCTCGGCGCGTTGTGCCAGGGTCGGCGCTGAATATGTGCCGGCCGATTTCTCGGGAATACAGTCTGTCTCCCGGAGTCTTGACGGACAGAGCTTTTCACTTCGGGGCTACGGTGATATATCCATAGCCCTCCTCGGCAGACATCAGCAGAAAAACGCCGTCGTAGTGATACGAGTTGCCCAGGTGCTGTGCGGGAAGGGCCTTGACATAAGCCGTGAGGCCGTTATAAACGGTCTGCGCAAAGCCCGCTGGCCCGTCCGCTTCGAGCCGCTGGATGATTCCCCTGCGGTTATAGTTGACGGGGGACACAACCCCCAGTGCGCATCTGTCCTGGCCGACAATATAAGGGACTATCTGCCGGGGAAAAAGGCGGTCTTCCTCACAGGCGTTCTTCGGGACAAGGATTATCCCGAGATATTCAGGCTGCTCACGCCCTTCGCAAGGGCATTTATCACCGTATCCCCGCCCAGTGAAAGGGCCCTGCCCGCGGACGAGCTGGCCGATTTCCTCAGGGCCTCGGGCTCAGACGCTTTCCCCTGCCAAGACGCCGAGTCCGCCTGCGAAAAGGCTCTGGAGCTGGCTGGAGAAGACGGCGTCGTGGTGGTCTTCGGCTCCCTCTATCTGGCCGGTGAGGTGCGAAGGCTCTACCGCAGAAAAAAGCAGGCTGTGCAGAGGCGCATCGGTCTGGACGGCAGGAAGGCGCTGACCGGGGAATATCGCCGCAAGGCAAGCGGCTCCATAGCGGAAAAGCTCATGTCTCTTCCTGAATTCAAGGCTGCGGAAAGCATAATGCTCTACCGCTCCGTCGGGGCCGAGGTCAGCACAGATGAAATAGCGGCAGCAGCCCGACTGGCCGGGAAAATAGTCGCGTATCCCGTATGCATCGACGGCACACATATGGAGTCATATATCCCTAAGCCGGGTATGCCGTGGAACACCGGAGCCTTCGGCATACAGGAGCCCGACAGAGAGACTTCGGTCCTGCTCAGTCCGGAGAATATAGACCTGGTCGTCGTCCCCTGCGCGGCTTTTGACAGCGAGCGAAACCGCATAGGCATGGGAGGCGGGTACTATGACAGATATCTCCCCCGGTGCAAAAACGCATACAAGGCCGCTCTGGCATTCGAATCCCAGAGAATAGACTCCGTCTATCTGCCTGCGGAGTGGGATCAGGTCATGGACGCCGTTATAACCGAAAAAAGCATATATTAGCCAAAAAAGCGGTGGAGTTTTCACCGCTTTTTCATATGCATTATTAAGCTCTTATGCAGGCCCGTCATTGTTTTGAAGCGCTGTCAGCGTTAAACGGAAAGCCTACGCGGTCTCATCCGGGGGATCATCGTCAAATCCCATGACCAGTTCGTCCCCCGCAAGGATTACAGTGTGCTTATCGGGGAATACCTTCTCCTCATCCCGCAGTATATAGCGAATACGGGCATGTTCGGGAACGGGAATGTCCATCACATTCCTGATTTGCTCTGCAGCGGCGAAATCGACCTTCACCCTGGCAGAACAGATATCGTCTCCGTCTTCCTTGAGCTTCTTCTTGGGCATGGCATCCAGCAGCGCGTCGTAGATTGGGGGATTCTTGAAGAATACCGAAGTGCAGTAAGCGATCATGGCCATGATAAGCATGGGCAGCAGGAGCTGTACCTGTCTGGTGGATTCCAGGATCAGGAACAGGCCGGTGAAGGGAGTTCGGGCGATGGAGGCATAGTATGCGGACATGGTGACCACAACAAATGAGGGGAAGAAACTGATGTCGAAGCCAAAGAAGTTAGTGAAGATATATCCGTAAATACTTCCGATGAGAGCACCCAGCACCAGAATCGGGAAGTGGTTTCCTCCGGGGCATCCGGAGGCAAAGCAGACCACAAAAAAGGCAAACTTCGTCAGGAAGAGAATGATCATGGTCTCTATCGGCATGTCCGCGCTGACCAGTTCGATGATCCTGTCACCGCCGCAGAGCACATCCGGGATGATCAGTCCCATCACGCCTGACAGGAGAAAGACAAACACCGCCCTGAACCATTCCGGCCCTTTGATGATTCTGTTATAAATCCGGGAGGAACCCAGCAGGGCTCTGTTGTAGGCTATGGCGCAGAATCCCAAAACGATGCCCATGGGAATGAATATCCACATGGAACCCATGGAGAACAGCGGAGCATATCCGAAGTTGAAAATAGGATCCAGACTGAACACCACTCCGGCTATGTACTGGGAAACGGTGGCGCAGGCAAAGAAACTGATGAGCACCCTGGGGGAGAAATACTTGAGCATATCCTCCATAGCGAAGAACATACCGGCCACCGGAGCGCCGAGTACCGTGCCGAAGCCCGCACCTGCGCCGCCGGCGATAAGTATCCTTCTTTCCGTCTCATCCTTGGCAAGATTGTCCCCCACAGCCTGACCCACACAGCCGCCTATCTGGATGGCCGGTCCCTCTCTGCCGAGAGACAGTCCCGCCAGTGTGGAAATGCAGGCTCCCACGAACTTGGCCAGCAGGATACGCCACCATGAGTAGTTGAAATCTCCGGTGACCAATCCTTTGGTCTGGGGAATACCGCTGCTGTTGGCCATCGGATATTTGTGCATGAGAAAGGCCACTATGAGTCCAAGAATAAACAGCACCGCAAAGGCCAAGGGAATCAGCGCCGGATGGGAAGATACATGATCATATCCCGCGTAGCAGGTATGTGCCACCTTGGTAACAACCCACCGGAAAGCGGAAACCGCAACCCCAGCGCCCAAGCCTACCAGCATGCTTTTTCCCAGCAGAGGGAAAATGCTTTTATCGACGGAAGAAGAGGTGCATTCCTCATTATTCTTAGAATTCATCAAACCTTTTTCCTTTCCTGAACTCGTTAATAATTCCTGTAACACCAATTTGAGATTATGCCGCAAGCAATCTGTGTTTTAATGAAGCTGGCGGGTAATATTACCCGCCAAAACAAGTTACGCTATAGCTGCTCGGCTGTCAACACACGTTCCTCAGTTCTGTATATGTGATACAATTTATAGTCGTTGCCGGATAGTCTTCCCTCATCCAGAAGAGCCTTCAGCTTTTCAAACAGCTCCTCCTCGACTCTAATGGCTATCCCGCAGCTGGCGCTGATCACCCGTGGGGTGGGCACCACCTTTATTGGGAGCAGCTCTTTCAACAGCTTCTCTGACGATATCGCGTCATGTGTTGAGTCAAATGTCAGCACATAGTAGTTGCTGCTAAGCATATGTCTATTGTTCCTTTCTGTCCTATTGCCATCCGTATGGCCGCAGTTGTATAAATCTGCTGGGCTGGGGCCGCATTTTTACTCCGGAGACTATGCCCATGGCCGCAAACAGCGTTATTATAGACGAACCTCCGTAGCTGAAAAAAGGCAGGGTCAGTCCAATAACCGGTGTAAGCCCTATGCACATCCCGATATTTTCCAGAGTCTGGAATATCAGCATGGCGGCGCAGCCGAAGCACACAAGCGAGCCCAGCCTGTAGCTTGATTTCATCCCTATGTTGATGCAGCGGAGTATTATAAGCCCTATTATGACAACTATCAGCGCGCAGCCGATGAAGCCCAGCTCCTCGCCCGCGACGGAAAAAATGAAGTCCGTGTGCTGCTGCGGTATGGCGCCCACCTGGGTCTTTTCACCGTCAAACAGGCCCATGCCCGTAAAGCCGCCTCTGGATATGGCGGCGCAGCTCTGCTTTGTCTGCCAAGTTATGCCGAGGCCGCTGGGGTCGATGCTGGAGTCGTAGGGCGACAGTATCCTGTCACGCTGGGACTGTGTAAACACATGTTTCCACACAAGGGGCCAGATTGCCGCAATGGCGGCGATACCTCCCGCAAACCACAGCAGGCTCACGCCGGAGATGAAGAGCATAACTACGAATATGAAAAAATACACAAGCGCGGATCCCATATCGGAGGAAGCCTCAATTATCAGCACGAAAAGGAAGCCGAAAAACGCCAGCATCTGTACTATTGACCGCCAGCTGTTCAGGCTGTCCCGCTCGCTTAAATAGCATATCTGCTTTGCGAGTATAATGATAAAGGGTATCTTCACTATCTCAGCGGGCTGGACTCCTATACCTCCGAATCTCAGCCAGGCCCGGTTTCCCGTATCGCCCGCGACGCCGAATACAAAAAGCGAGGATATGAATATCACCGAGAAAATCAAAAGGGCTCTCCATTTGTCCGCGATGATATCCAGATCCATTATGGAAAACAGCAGATACAGGGCAATGCCTATAATAAGGGCCAGCACCTGCACCACCACGAATCTCTGTGTATCCGCATAGTTCGTGGCACTCTCTATAAGGACTATGCCGTAAATGCTGGCTATGGTGCAAAGAGTCAGCAGCAATCCATCAGAGCGCCTGAAATAATCGACAACGGCGGAGATGAATTTTTGTAGTCTTATATTCACATAAATCTCCTGCAAGCTTCAAAAAGTAAGATATCTGCCCGTGAGCGCACATCGTCCCTTATCCTGTGCGCGCCGCATATCTGCGCCATCTGTTTATCAGGGCATATATACGACACTGCGGGCTCAACAAAAAGCGCAGTTATTTCTGCTATCGTTTTATTGTAACACCTTTTAAAGGCTGAGTAAACAAAAAAACCCGATTGATACTATTTTTTTATAAATAGCGGTATTTTTTTCTTTTCTCATATGGAATTAGGTGATATAATGCTTAGTATAGATGCTGTCAGGCCGCGTCGCGCCCTTATGTCTGCGGTCTGCCTCCACAATTGTGATCTGAGAGGCATTATATGCATATTATTTCCAAAAACGAAGAAGACACCTTCAATGCCGGCGTAATGCTGGCGAAGAGGCTCTCCCCCGGTGCCGTTGTGGCTCTGTACGGAGATTTGGGTGCGGGAAAGACGGTCTTTGTGCGGGGCCTCGCAAAGGGCCTTGGCCTGAAGGCGCGGGTGTCAAGCCCGACTTTTACCATCGTAAACGAATACAGCGGCGACACTCCCCTGTTCCACTTCGACATGTACCGGCTCAATGGCTCAGACGAGCTCTTTGAGATCGGCTGGGAGGATTACCTGCTCCGGGGCGGTATATGCGCCGTGGAGTGGAGCGAAAATGTGGACGACGCGTTCTATGACGATACCATTCGCGTGCGAATCAACAAGCTCAGTGATAATGAGCGCTCTATTGACATAGATATGGGGGAGGTACAAGGGCAATGAGGATACTGGCTATCGAGTCCTCGGCCAAGGCGGCCTCCTGCGCCATATGCGACGGGAAAAAGCTCCTGGCCCAGAGCTGGCAGAACTCCGGTCTCACCCACTCCAGGACCCTGCTGAGCATGACAGAGGCCATGCTGAAAAATCTGGACATGTCCATATCGGACATGGACCTTGTGGCCGCCGCCATAGGACCCGGCTCATTTACCGGGATACGCATAGGCGTTGCCGCAGCAAAGGGGCTCGCCTGGGGCGCCGACCTTCCGGCCTGCGGGGTCTCCACCCTGGAGGCCATGGCATGGCATCTGTACGACAGGGATCTGATAATTTGTCCCGTCATGGACGCCCGGCGCAGTCAGGTATACAACGCCCTGTTTCAGGGCGGCGGGGACTGTCCCCTGCGCATAGCCCCTGACCGAGCCATATCCATAGAGGAGCTGGCCGGAGAGCTTAAAACGCTGAACAGGCCCGTCTGCCTTGTGGGCGACGGGGCCGAGCTCTGTTATTCAGCGCTGGAGGATACTATACCGGCACTGAGCCTTGCCCCGGAGAACATACGGCTTCAGAGCGCCTGGGGCGTGGCGATGGCCGTAACAGAGGCGGGAATAAAGCCCGCCGACGAACTCACACCCAACTATATCAGGCTCTCCCAGGCTGAGCGGGAGAGACTTGCGCGGCTTAAAGCCGGAAACGCCAAGGGAGGACGCTAAAATGGAAAAGCTTCATATTCTGGATCATCCGCTTATTCAGCATAAGCTCGCTGTACTGCGTGATAAAAACACCTCTGTAAAGGATTTCAGAGAGGTGGTATCTGAGATATCCACCCTAATGTGCTATGACGCCACCCGAGACCTGCCCATGGAGGACATCGTGGTGGAAACCCCCATAGCCAAAGCCGACGCCAGACGAATTGCGGGCAAAAAAATGGCCATCGTACCCATCCTGCGCGCGGGTCTGGGGATGGTGGACGGCATATACAGGCTTATACCCGCGGCCAAGGTCGGCCACATAGGCATATACAGGGACCCGGACTCTATGGAGCCGGTTGAGTATTACTGCAAGATGCCCCGCGACATAGA
>JAFRAF010000048.1 GCA_017405545.1 Oscillospiraceae bacterium
CATATTAACCACCATCCCGACCATATCCTATTCAGGTCCCCGGGATGTTGACACAGACAATACTCCGGTATTATTATACCGGTGCGATCTCCATTCGGCCGCTCATGGAGATCAGCCCTTAACCATACTCGCCCAGCGCGGCCGGAAGGAGAAAAACCATGGCAAGATTTTTTACAGCCGGATCCAATATACTCGGCGGCATCGCCTATATAAACGCGGAGGATCAGGAGCACATCAAGGTCCTGCGCATCGGCAGGGGCGAGACCGTCACCGTCTGCGACGGCCAGGGCACAGACTACACCTGCGTCATAAAGCCCGACGGCCGCGGCGGAGTACAGGCCGAGGTCCTGGACAAGGCCCCCTCCACCGGGGAGCCCACGATACAGTGCAGCGTGTTCGCCGCCTTTTCCAAGGGCGAGCGCATGGACTACACCGTGCAGAAAGCCGTGGAACTGGGCGCCCACAGCATATATCTCTTCCCCTGTGCCCGCTGCGTGGCCAAATACGACGGCGCGTCGCTGGTGAAAAAGGTGGCCCGCTGGCAGCGCATAGCCGAGGAGGCCGCCAAGCAGTCCGGCAGAGGCCTCATACCCGAGATCACCGCCCTGCCCAGCTACGCCGCCGCGCTGCAGCTGGCCGCGAAAAGCGATCTGCCCATATTCATGTACGAGCTTGAGCGCTCATTGAGCATAAAGGAGGCCATCGCCTCCGCCCCGGAGGCGAAGACCGTATCCCTTGTCTCGGGCCCCGAGGGCGGCTTCGAGGACAGCGAGGCGCAGATGGCCGCGGACGCCGGGCTTGTCAGCGTGTCTCTGGGGCCCCGCATACTCCGCTGCGAGACGGCCCCCGCCGCCGCCCTCGCCTGCGTCATGTACGCCACGGACAACATGTAGCCCTTACAGCGACAATAACGGCAATATGCCAGTTTAGATAGAGAGGAACAAGATACAATGGACACCTTTAATGGCTTTAAACGGACAAACTACTGCGGCACCGTCCGCATCTCAGACGTGGGAAAGACCATATCCGTATGCGGATGGGTACAGCGCCGACGTGACCTGGGTCAGCTCATATTCATCGACCTGAGGGACCGCACCGGCATAATCCAGCTGGCCTTTGACGACGGAAGCGACAGAGCTGTATTTGAGAAGGCGGCCTCCTGCCGCGGCGAATACGTGCTGGCCGCCACCGGGCTTCTCAGGGAGCGTTCCTCCAAGAACAAGGACCTGCCCACCGGCGAGGTCGAGCTGGAGGTCACCGAGCTGCGCATACTGGCCGAGTCCGAGACTCCGCCCTTTGAGATAGTAGAGAACTCCGACGTAAACGACATGCTCCGCCTGAAGTACCGCTATCTGGATCTGCGCCGCCCCGACATGCAGCGCTCCATCGCCATGCGCCACCGCATAACAAAGATAGCCAGGGACTACTTCGACGAGCAGGGCTTTCTGGAGATAGAGACCCCCATACTCACCAAATCCACCCCCGAGGGGGCCAGGGACTATCTCGTGCCCTCACGCGTGCATCCGGGCAAGTTCTACGCCCTGCCCCAGTCCCCCCAGCAGTACAAACAGCTGCTCATGCTCTCGGGCTTTGACCGCTACTTCCAGATAGCCCGCTGCTTCCGGGACGAGGATCTGCGCGCCGACCGTCAGCCGGAGTTTACCCAGATAGATCTTGAGATGTCATTCATCAACGAGGACGACATCATGACCATACAGGAGGGCTTCATAAAGAAGGTCATGAAGGAGGTCAAGGGCATCGATGTCGAGACTCCTTTCCCAAGACTCAGCTATGCCGAGGCTATGGAAAGATACGGCTCAGACAAGCCTGACACC
>JAFRAF010000049.1 GCA_017405545.1 Oscillospiraceae bacterium
TGATATTATGGGGCTTAATGTCCCTGTGGATTATGCCTCTTGAATGGGCGTGGCTGAGGGCCTTCGCTATCTGAGTACTGAAGTGAAGGGTCTCCTTCCAGTTGAGCACGCCCTTCCTGTTGATATACTGCTTGAGCGTTATGCCGTCAATCAGCTCCATCACTATGTATTCGACGTTTTCCCAGCGGTTCACGTCATAGACAGAGACGATGTTGGGATGGCTGAGCATAGCGACAGCCTGAGACTCAGCCTGAAAACGACGCCTGAACTCCTCGTCCTTGCCAAGGTCGTTCTTAAGAATTTTAACTGCTACAAAACGATTGAGCCTATGGCAGCGGGCCTTGTAGACAACTGCCATGCCTCCGGTTCCGATTTTCTCCAGTATCTCGTACCGGTTGTCAAGAAACCGACCTATATATTCGTCATTGTTTTCCATTCCAGACCTCCATGCACAGGGGTATTCGTTTATTTCCTGAAGAGCACGACCGTCACATTGTCCGGCGCGCCTCTCTCGATCGCTGATTCGAGCAATTTTTCACAGCACTCTTTCGTATCGCTCACCCGGCTGACAGTTTCTTTAATCTCCTCATCCTCGACCAGGTTTGTAAGTCCGTCAGAGCAGAGGAGGATACTGTCCCCTTCGCTGATCTCCAGCTTGAACAGGTCGCATTCAACCTCCGCCGCTGTGCCCAACGCCCTTGTAATAAGATTCTTCCTCGGATGGTTCCGCGATTCTTCTCTTGTTATCTCACCGCTCACGACCATATCCTCAACAACGGAATGGTCACGGGTTATCTGCTTGATCTCTTCGTCTGTAATGTGGTACGCCCGGCTGTCGCCGATGTTGAGCACCACAGCTTCATTATAACACAGCAGCACAGCCACAAGGGTGGTGCCCATGCCTCTGCAATTATCGTCTGACAGACCCGTACCGAAAACCACACTGTTCGTATGGGCCGCTTCAGCTTTCATCAATTCCTCAAATCTTGACGGCGCGGCGGTCTTTACAGACTTCAGCAGCTCTTCTGAAAAGGTCTCGGCCGCAAGGGAACTTGCGACCTCCCCCGCTCTCGCGCCGCCCATACCGTCGCAAATAAGAAACAGTCCTATTCCCGTCTCTTCATCGTAATACTTGAAAAATGTGTCCTGATTCTGCTGTCTTACGGCACCCTTATCGGTAATTGCCCAAAAATCCATTACATAACTCCCCGGGGATATCCTTCATAACCGCCGCGGGTCCCGGCAGTTATAATAGTCTACTTTCCGCTTCCCTGCTCTGAGCTTCCAATTCGTTCAGAGACTCCTTCTTTTCCCTCTTTCCGTTCTCTCTTCCTTCTCAGCTGACCGCAGGCCGCATCTATATCTGCGCCCAATCTTCGCCTGACGGTATAATTCACTCCGTTCTTTTCCAGTATCCTGGTAAACTGTTTAAAGCTCTCGCCCGTACTGGGTCTGAGCCCGCGCTCGTCAACGTGATTGAGCCTGATGAGATTCACATGGCTCCCGGTCCCCCTTATCTTTTTCGCCAGAAGCTCCGCATGCCGGGGCGTGTCGTTCACCCCGTCAATCATTGCATACTCAAAGGAAATGCGCCTGCCCGTTTTGTCGAAATATCGACTGCAGCATTCAAGCAGCGTGTCCACACCGGTTTTCCTGTTGACAGGCATTATCCTTGAACGGGTCTCATCATCCGGCGCGTGCAAAGATACCGATAAAGTTAATTGTAAATTATAATCACCCAATTTGTCAATGTTTTCTGTCAATCCGCAGGTAGAAAGTGAGATATGACGCATGCCGATGTTCAATCCGTCGGGATGATTGACCAATTTCAGGAACTTTATCACGTTTTCAAAGTTATCCAGAGGCTCGCCTATCCCCATCATAACTATGTTCGAAATCTTTTTGCCGGACTCCTTTTCCGCGAACATCACCTGGTCCAGAATCTCGGAGGGAGCCAGATTCCTCACCAGACCGCCCAGTGTGGACGCGCAGAAGGCGCAGCCCTGACGGCAGCCCACCTGACACGAAACGCAGATAGTGTTTCCGTGGGCGTATGTCATGACGACGCTCTCAACGCTGTTGCCGTCCCACAGCTCCCACAGGTATCTCCCACAGGTATTTTATCGTCCCGTCCAGCTTTGATGTCTGGCAGTTGAGCACTCCGGGCCTTGTGATGAAGAATTCACCGTCCAGCTTTTCACGTAGGGACCGGGGTATATTTGTCATCTCCCCGAAGCCCTCAACTCCGGAAAACAGCCATTTGAAGACCTGTTTTGCCCTGTACGCGGGCTGACCCATGGTCCTGAGCTCCGCCTCCAACTCCTCCGGAAGCAGAGATTTAATGTCCTTTTTCATAGTATCATTTACGGCGCATCCTGCTCATAAAGAAGCCGTCGGTCCCGTCGATATGGGGCCAGAGATATCTGCTGTCCTCAAGGCGGAAATCCTCCCGCTCTCTCAGGAACGCCTCTACCACTTCTTCATTCTCACGGCTTACCAGAGTGCATGTGGAGTATATCAGCAGGCCGCCGACCTTTACATATTGTGAAAGCCCTCTGAGTATGCCCAGCTGTATTGGGGGCAGGGCCTGTATCTCCTCCGCTGTTTTATACCTTATGTCCGGCTTTTTGCGGATCACTCCCAGCCCTGAACAGGGCACGTCGGCGATGCACGCATCCGCCCTGCCCACCAGCTCCGGAACGGGCTTCCGTCCGTCGTTTGCCCGGGTCTCTATTATATCTATACCCAGCCTTTCGGCGCCCTCACGTATCAGTCTCAGCTTATTCTCATGTATATCGCAGGACACTATATGTCCTCTGTTTTTCATATTTACCGCGGCGGCGAAGGACTTGCCCCCCGGCGCTGCACAGCCGTCCACTACGAACATGCCCGGCTCAAGTCCGGCAAAATCCACCGTCATTGCCGATGCGGAGTCCTGCACCCAGATATCGCCCCGCCTGAAGGCGTCCAGCGCAGTCACATCGCCGCAGCCCTCCACATCCAGGCAGTCGGCCGCGGCGGCATCTCTCACGCTCATGCCCTCTGCCTCCAGCTCTGCTCTTATCCCGTCCGCGTCCGCCCTTAATGTGTTAACATGCAGACTGAGGGGAGCTTCGCTGTTGCTGGCTTTGAAAAACGCCTCACAGCCATCCTCTCCCAGACGCCCTATGAACATCTCGGTCATCCAGTCCGGATAGCTGTATTTTACGGAGAGGTACCGCGCCGCGTTTTTTCTGTCAGGCTCGGGCAGGCCATTGCGTGACAGCACTCTGAGCACAGCGTTAATGAAGCCGGCCGCCCCGCTGTTGGAGTACTTTTTGGCAAGCTTTACGCCCTCGTTTACAGCTGCGCTGTCCGGCACTCTGTCAAAAAAGGCCATCTGGCACAGTGAGAGCCGCAGTATATCCAGCACAGCCGGGTCCAGCTTTTCAAGGGGAATCTTTGAGGCTGAGGCCAGCCAGTAATCCAGCAGTCTCCGGTTTTGCATCACGCTGAGGGTCAATTTTGATGCGAAAGCCGCCTCTCGGCTGTCCAGCTGTCCGCTTTTTATCGGTCCGGCCAGCCATGCCCCGGGCCAGGCGCCGGATTTTCTGAACGCGGCAAGAGCCCTGAAAGCCGCTTCCCGTCCGTTCATATCTCTATCGGATGTCCTCTGAGATAGTCAGCCGCGGCCATGCGCTTGCCCCCCGGCGCCTGAACAGTGCTTATCCGCAGCACCCCGTCGGAGCAGGACACGCCTATACCCCGCTTGTCGGCGTAAACTACCTCTCCCGGTTTTCCGGCGGCGGCCTCGGCGTCAGGCTCTGCCTTGAACACCTTGAGTCTGACTCCGCCCAACTCCGCCACAGCCACGGGCCAGGGGTCGAGGCCCCTTATCTGATTCACAAGGCTTGTGCAGCTCCTGCTGAAATCCAGCTCCGCCTGCTCTTTAGTCAATGGCGGGGCATATGTGGCCTCCTCCTCATTCTGGGGGATACGCGCCGCGGTTCCGGCGGCAATTGAATCTATGGTCTCGCACAGAAGCTGGGCGCCCAGAGGGGCCAGCCTTTTAAAAAGCTCTCCCGCAGTCTCATATTCGCCTATCTCCAGTGTCTTTACCGCTATCATATCACCGGCGTCCATTTTGCTGGCAAGGTACATGGATGTAACTCCGGTGACCTTTTCACCGTTGAGCACGCTCCACTGTATGGGCGCGCTGCCCCTGTACTTGGGCAGAAGCGAGCCGTGTATATTGATACAGCCCATAGGGGGTACAGCAAGCACGGAGTCCGGCAGTATCTTCCCGTAGGCCACCACGGCGATGAGGTCCGGGCCGATCTCTCTCAGTGTTTCCACCGCCTGCCCGTCCTTAAAGCTCTGGGGCTGATATACGGGCGTACCATGCGCCTCAGCCAACTCCTTTACCGGGCTTTTTGCCAGTTTTTTACCCCGGTTTTTGGGCTTGTCCGGCTGGGTAAAGACCGCCGCCACGTCGTAGCCCCCGTCATAAAGCGCCTTCAGCGACTGCGCGGCAAAATCCGGAGTGCCCATGAATACAATTTTCATTATTCTCCTGTCTCCGTCTTCTCCCCGGTTGACTCAGCGTCCTGCCGCTCCTTGGCCAGATATGCTCTGAGTTCATCGGGAGTGAGGATTTTTTCGGACTTCTCTCTGAAGAGATGGCCGTCCAGATGATCTATCTCATGGCAAAGGGCTCTCGCCAGGATGCCCTCCCCCTCAACCTCAAAAAACTCGCCGTTCCTGTTCTGGGCGCGGACCTTGACCTTTTGGGGCCTTGTCACTATGCCCCAGACGTCGGGAATGCTCAGACAACCCTCAATGCCGGTCTGCTCCCCGTCCTCCTCTATGATTTCGGGATTGATGAGCTCCAATATCTGCTCCTCCACCGGGCGGTCCTCCTTGGACAGATCCCTCACAAGGCAGGCTCTGCGCATAACGCCCACCTGAGGGGCCGCCAGGCCCGCTCCGTCGGCGTACATAAGGGTATCTGTCATATCGTCCAGCAGGATATGCAGACGCATATTGAAATCCTTCACCGGACGACATACCTTCGTCAGTATCTTGTTCCCCTCGGTGCATATTTTTCTGTAAGCCATCTCTGTTTTCTCCGTTCCGCCGCTGATTATCTGTTTTTCATGCTCTGCCGACCCCGCACAGCGGCATGCGGTATCGACTGTATGGCCAGGGACAGGCTACTCCAGCGGATCCAGATCCGCGAAAGCGTTCTGTCCCCTGTTCGCTTTGTCGGCGGCAAATTCTCTGAGCAGATGGGCCACCGTATCACGTATTCTCTTTGTATAGTGACAGGCCAACGACACCCTGTATCTGTATCTGCCCTTGACCCTTACCACCGGGGCCGGGGCCGGACCGATTATCCTGATATCCTCAATATCACCCAGGTGATACACAAGTGAGGAATGCATACGCTTTACACCCGTGCGCACGGCGTTCTCATCCGTTCCGGTCACCACTATGCTTATGAGTTCCTTGAAGGGCGGACAGTCCTGAATCCTTCTGGCAAGTATCTCCCTGTCATAAAAGCCCATGTAGTCCTGGGCCGCCGCCAGAGATACTATCTCATTCGACGGAGTAAAAGTCTGAATAACAGCCCGTCCGGGCTTTTCGCCCCTTCCCGCTCTTCCGACCACCTGTGTCATCAGGGAGAAGCTGCGCTCCCCCGCCCTGTAGTCGTTGATGTACAGGGACTGATCCGCGGACAGTACGCCCACAAGGGTCACATTCTCAAAATCAAGGCCCTTGGTCACCATCTGTGTGCCAAGAAGAATTGGGACGTTTTTATCATGAAACTCTTTGAGTATTTGCTCGTGGGAGTTTTTTCTCGACACCGTATCCATGTCCATGCGCAGGACCCGGACGTCCGGAAACAGCTCATGGAGCTCCTCCTGAACGCGCTGGGTTCCCGCCCCCACATGGGTCAGAACGCCTCCGCACTCTGGGCATCGCTCGGGCAGGGGCCTTGAATGCCCGCAGTAGTGGCAAATAAGCCTGCCGTTCACCGAGTGATACGTGGAATGCACACTGCAGTTGGGACACTCGAAGGTGTATCCGCAATCCGCGCAGAGCACCAGATGGGACGCTCCCCGCCGATTGATGAACAGTATGCTCTGCTCGCCCCTTGCGATATTCTTCTCAAGCTCGCCCCGCAGCAGACTGCTTATGGAGCCGGGATTTGATTCCTTCAGCTCTTTCCTCATATCCGCGATAAATACCTGAGGCATTTCCCGCTCATTAAAGCGGTCCGGAAGGGTGAAGAGCTCGTATTTGCCCTGCTTTGCGTTGTACATGCTCTCTATGGACGGGGTCGCCGACCCTAAAAGCAGCAGTGCGCCGTCCTGTACACAGCGATACTTGGCCACATCCCTGGCGTGATATCGGGGGGTATTTTCGGATTTAAAGGAGTGCTCCTGCTCCTCGTCGATTATTATAAGCCCCAAGTCCTTTACCGGGGCGAACACAGCCGACCTTGTCCCCACCACAACGCTGACTTCTCCCCTTCTTATGCGCGTCCACTCGTCATATCGCTCCCCTGTCCCAAGGGAGCTGTGGAGCACGGCGACCTTGTCGCCGAAATAGGACGAGAATATCTTGACCAGCTGCGGCGTCAGCGCTATCTCCGGCACCAGCACTATGGCGCCGCGTTTTTGTTCCATGGACTCGGCTATGAGCTTTATGTATATGGCCGTCTTTCCGCTTCCGGTCACGCCGTAAAGAAGCGCGGCTCCGGCCTCGCCGCGGGAGAGCAGACGTTTAAGCCCGTCAAACGCGACCTGCTGACTCTCGGTGAGGCATATCTCTTCTCCGGGTGCCTCGCTTTGCTCAACAGGGCTGCGGTATACCTGGGTATGATAAATCTCTACAAAACCGCTTTTTTCAAGCGCGGTGACAGCGGCCGAAGCAGCGCCGGTAAAATCGCATATTTCCTTTACGGAGAGGGGTCCGGCGACCGCCAGAAGCTCAAGCACATTGGCCTGAACAGGCGCTCTTAGCCGTTTAGCCGCCGCGATGGAGACCGCGTCCTCCCCGTCGATGGCCAGCTCGGCCATCCTTATGCTTTTTCCGGATACGGGCTTCTGCCCCTCCCTGTACCAAAGGCCGGTGGGCAGCATTGCCCGGACCGCGTCATATACAGTGCAGAAAAAGCGTTCACGCATCCACAGGGCCAGCTTCATCTGCTCCGCCGTGAGAACGGGGCTGTCATCGAGGACGGAGTCCACGCTTTTCAGTTTTTCCCTGACACTGCTCGTCTCCACAGACAGCACTATGGCCTCGGTTCTGCGGTTGCCCTTTCCGAAGGGGACTACCACCCTTGTCCCGGGCAGGACATCCCCGAACTGCTCCGGCAGGATATAGTCATATGGCTTATCAATGGAATAAATAATACCGGAGACAGCCGTTCTGACTATCCTAATGGCAGACATAAATCTAATCGTCTATATGCGCCGTCACAAGTCCGGCGGCTATCTCATCTATCGCGAGGGAAACGGGCTTCTTTTCGGGTTTTTCCCCGGTTTCCTCCGCCTTGCGCGCTATCTCTCTCGCCCTGTGTGCGATAACGTTTACCA
>JAFRAF010000050.1 GCA_017405545.1 Oscillospiraceae bacterium
AATCAAACCAAATCAGAGCATTCTCAACTTCCGGAAATCTGGCTGATCCGTTTGAAACAATGATCCGGCGCGAAAAAGCAAATCGTGAGCATGCAAGAATACTCACAATGCTTGCAGCAAAATTGAGGGCAAACGCTCATCGTCCCTACGAAAATGTTTTTATTGATTTATATACAGAGATAAGAGGGCAAACATATATTTTTGAAGTTAAATCAAATAATACAAGAAATGTGCTTAGTCAGATAAGAAAAGCTATTGCACAACTATATGAATATCGTTATCGAAGCAATCAGGCAGGGGCCAAACTATGTATAGTTTTGCAGCAAAAGCCAATTCAAGAATGGGTTGAGGATTACTTATTGCATGACCGTGGCATCTTATTGTGCTGGCTAGTTGATGATGTCCGGCTGGAATGTCCACTTGAATGTCGCTCAACACTTTCAAGCATAGGAATTGTTGAATGAACTCATTTAGTTTCTGTAATACCGAAAAAATTTTGTTTTAATGAAATTGTGATATCTTTTGTTTGAGTTCATATTTTCGCCTTTGGCAGTATTTCTGAAAAAAAAGCTTGATAACGCAATTAAATTGTGTACAATCGAATTGTAAAAAACAGAATTGCACTTAGGAGTGATAAATATGAACGTCTACGATTTCACCGTCAAAGCTCAGGACGGCAGCGACATTTCACTTTCCGATTACCGGGGCAAAACACTGCTCATAGTCAACACCGCCACCGGCTGCGGCTTTACCCCTCAGTACGTGGAGCTCCAGAAGCTATATGACGAGTGCGCGGAAAAAGGACTGGAGATACTTGACTTTCCCTGCAATCAGTTCGCCAATCAGGCGCCCGGCACCGACGAGGAAATACACACCTTCTGCACCGGCCGTTTCGGCATAACCTTTCCCCAGTTCGCCAAAATAGACGTAAACGGCGAAAACGCCATTCCCCTTTACCGCTGGCTTACGGATAACACGAGGTTTGGCGGCTTCGGCAAGTCCGTCATGGCGATCCCCCTGGCCGCAATGGCGAAGAAAATGGACAAGGATTACAAGAACAACGGCAATATCAAATGGAACTTCACCAAATTCCTCATTGACAGGGAGGGCAATATCGCCGCCCACTTCGAGCCCACCGAGGATATGAAAAACGTTACAGAAAAAGTAAAGGAGATACTATAATGACTCACTACGACTACAAGACCCGGAACACCTGCTCCCAGATGATCAGCTTCGACCTTGACGGCGACCAGGTAAAGAACATTTCCTTCTACGGGGGCTGCGACGGCAACCTCAAGGCCATTTCCAAGCTGGTGGACGGCTGGACTGTGGACAAGATAGAGCAGTACTTAAAGGGCAACACCTGCGGTCTGCGCTCCACCTCCTGCGCCGATCAGCTGGCCATTGCCGCCCGGCAGGCCTACAACGCGGAACAGAAAAACGCTTGAAAGGAGAATAACGATGCAGAGAGTATATGATTTTCTCAAAAAGTGCGGCACTTACTACCTCGCCACAACTGAAGGCGATCAGCCCCGGGTGCGCCCCTTCGGCACCGTTGACATCTTTGAGGGGAAGCTCTATTTCCAGACCGGCAAAATTAAGCCCGTGGCAAATCAGCTCAAGGCAAACCCGAAGATAGAGATTTCCGGCATGGCCGACGGCAAGTGGATACGCCTTACCGCCGAGGCTGTTCTTGACGACAATGTCCCGGCCCAGGAGCACATGCTGGAAGCTTACCCCGAGCTCAAAGGGCTCTATAAGCCCGGCGACGGCAACACCGAGGTCTACTATCTCAAAAACGCCAGGGCGCTTATATGCTCCTTTACGGAAAAGCCCGTGGAAATCTGTTTCTGAGCCGCCATGGAGGAATCTTACGATGCCCTGCGGCTGGAAAATCAGCTCTGCTTTCCCCTCTACGCCTGCTCCAGGGAGATAATCAAGCAGTATAAGCCCCATTTAGATGAGCTGGGCCTCACCTACACCCAGTACATCACCATGATGGTGCTGTGGGAAAAGGGGGAGGCGACGGTAAAGGAGCTGGGGGAAAGGCTGTATTTGGACTCCGGCACCCTGACGCCCCTGCTTAAAAAACTGGAATCCAGGGGCTGTATCACCCGCGCCCGGTCTAAGACCGACGAGCGAAACCTCATGATAACCGTTACCCGCGAGGGCGAGGCTCTGCGCGAGCAGGCCGTTTCCATTCCGGGAAAAATGGCCCGGTGCTCCCGCCTCAATGAGGCCGAGGCCGCGGAGCTCTACCGGCTGCTGCAAAAAATGCTGGGGAAGTAGAAAAAAGTTATACGTACCTTAAAACACCGCGGCTCCTTTGCCCGTTACCGGGAAAAGGAGCCGCTTTATTTTGCTTATTATTTCTTAATCGCCAAAGCCCTTGATTCCGTACTGGAGGAAGGGGGCGAAGGGGTTGGCGGTGGAGAGCCAGGCCTTCTTGTCCCGGGAGAAGGCGACGACCTGAGTCTCGTTGCCGTTGGGGTCCTTGTCGGCCAGGATCTCAACGAAGCCGTTGTCGTAATTGCCGTAGAGAATCATGTCTTTTCCCACGTACTCCCGGCTTATTTCGCCGTTGTACAGACCGTCCGCCACCTCGCCGCGTATGATGACCGTCTGATACTCGTCATCGGAGCCGCTCTTTGAGAACTCAAACGCTTCAAAGGTACCGTTGGGCAGGTCGTTTGACCAGTTGACGGTGGCGTAGTAGATTGACGTGTCAAGGACGCTGCCGCCGCAGGACAGCCACATGCCCTCGCCTGTTCTCTGTCCGTCCACGTAGTCGCCGTAATAGAGGTAGGCGCTGTAGCTCTCGACATACAGTCCGACGGATTTGTCCCCGGCGTCATAGACGAGGGGGCTCAAGTCATTGTCTTCATGGAGGGCGCTGTATATGTCGTAATAGGTGGAGCGGGAGGTCACAAGATTATTGTATGTGTAGCTGATAGCTCCAGATATGTCGTCCGCCTCGAGATAGGGCAGCACGGTCTGTGCAAACTCGAGGTACTCCGCGCCCAGCTTGTTGCTCTCGATGAACGCATCCAGACGCTCGCTATCCTC
>JAFRAF010000051.1 GCA_017405545.1 Oscillospiraceae bacterium
GAGCGCCTCGCGGAGCAGAAGGAGCTGGGGCTGCGGGCGGAATTCCGCATCCTGGTATATGAGAGAAGATAAGATGATATGAAAAGCCCTGCCGGGTGAGGCAGGGCTTCAATGATTCTATAGGTTTATCACGGCGCCGGGCCTGGAATCAGAACAACCGATAAGACTGAACCGCGTTCACGATGTCCGAGGTGATGACGAACTCGGTACCCGCCTTGAAGGTATAGACAGCATCGCCGTCGGCATTCCTCTCGGGGGCGATCTCTTCGCCGGCAGAGGAGGTGAAGACGAGGAGGCTGTCGGCAACTTTCCAGGTGCCGTTATCGTTGGAGCCATCGGCATAGGCAAGGGTATAGGTCCGGTTATTATAGATCGTCAGGACGCTGCCGTCATTGGCGATGATCCGGCCGAGGGCCATGAGGACGAACTCATAAGAGGAGGAATCGTCTGAGGGCTCGGGGATCTTTTCCAGCGAAACGCTGATCCAGAGGCCGCCGCCATGAGGGATCAGGAGGAGATAATTACCGTCCGTATCCTGAACAATGATGTCTTGCCGGACGGTCTGGTCCTTATCATCGTGGACCACGCCGACCAGTTGGTAGCCTTCCACGGCCTTCAGGGAGACAATTGTCGCCTCAGTCTCGTCATAGGCACGTGCGACATAATAGCCATGGGTGGTATCATCCTTCACGGCGGCGCCGCCGATCTCAAGATTGTCATACTCCTGGCCGGAGTCGCCGATCTTGATGATGTAGCGGATGTTGCTCTCGATATCGCCGACAGCGGCATTGAGAGCAGCTTTCTCTTCCTCATTATCGGTTTCCCTGATGCCGACGATCTGACCGTCTGTGTTGTTAGATGTCGACCACACCGTGATGGCAACATTCTCACTTGTCAGGGAAGAATCATTCAGAAGGATGCCGTTCTGTTTACCATATACGGAACCTTCCACGAAAACATCAATGCTGCCAGGGGCCGTTTCCTCTGCCTGATCAGATGACGGTTCGGTTCCTAATACAATTCCGTTTCCATTATTAGATGTTACATCACCAGCCACGTCCAGAGAAACGAAAGCACCATCGGTGCTAGCTAATGACGCACCGGACTCTATCTCAGCACCGCCATCAGCAAAAATGCCTCCCTGACCAATTGTAGCTGTTACAGCTGCCTTATCTTGAGCATACAGGATGACACCATGAGCCACATTGTTGGCGTTGCTTTCAGCCGTAATACCTTCAGCAGCAACATTAACCTCTGTACCCTTGCCAGAAGCTAAAGTATAAATTCCGGTCGCATTTGAACCAGCTGCAGTAATGCCATTATTTCCAATTGCTGCGTTTAAGAGCGCACCGTCTCTCGCAGTGAGAAGTGCGCCAAAAGCTGCGCCGTTTTTGCCTGTTTCGGAGGCAACTACACCTCCGACATCGAGCTTAACCTCTGTGTTCTCTCCATAGGCATTTATCTGAATGCCGGTTGCTTCTTTCCCGTCGCCTTTCGACAAAACATCAACATTCTGATTGACGAAGAACTCTGCGCTGCCTGAAATATTGCCATCAACACCAACAGCACTATTTCCCGTTACAGTTACACCGCCATTGGCAACCTTGACTGTCACTTTGGGCTGGGCATTGTCCTCAACTTCTTCAAGTTCATCTGTCTCGCTGTTGTCATCCTCTTCAATATGATGTGCAATAGCAGATATACCATAAGCAACGCCACTGTCGGCTTCAGCGATAACGCCATCGATGCCGTTGACTGTAACGTTTACTTCGGCGCTTCCTGCGCCGTCTGAATCAGCAACAGCATTTATGCCGCGTGCTTCTTCTCCGCCCACAGCTGTGATACCGTTATCACCATTGACTACAACGTTGGTTACTGTACTACCGGTACCACTGTTCACTGCAGAAGCATTGACACCGTTCACAAAATATATATCTTCTGGATCCCCGGCAGAGGCTGACACATTTCCTTCAGCTGTAACATTTGAAATGACGTGTCTTTACTATTATAAACTACTTCTGATTTAGCTTCGATGCCGTTAGCAGTTGGGCCATATGTTCCGCCTGAAGGAGTATTGGAATAAACATTACCATCTGCATAGATCGACACTTCAGTCGTAGCTGCCGAAGCGCCCTCACCATCAGAGAAACTGGAGTTTTTAAGAGTGATACCATTGCCAGAAGCAGGAGTCTCAGCAGTCTCGGCTGTGCCAACATCACCCTCAACTTTTATATCGAGTTGCATGTTGCCAGAAGAATGAACAGCAGCAACGGTGGAATTATTTGATGTAGAAGCTGTGATATCGCTGTCAGAGGGACGTAAATAAGATGGAATCTCTACATTAACAGATTCGAGTGAGCCGGGCGCCTTGTCAGGATCAACATCGACTGTGGTCCCTTCGGCCTGAGCCTCCATGATAACTTCTTTTTCATTCTGGGTGATGGTGACCGTGACTTCAGCGACTTCGGCATCTCCTTCCGGAGCAGGGTCATCTGCAAACGACATGGGGGCGAAGCTCGCGGTCAGGCAGGCGACCAGCAGAATCGCAAGCAGTTTGCGCGTTTTCTTCATAAACTCACTTTCCTTCCTTTTCCTATTCAGCACTTTCCCAAAGTACCGTTACGATATCCTATCACCTCCCAACGGAAAAGTCAACAAATTTGACATTATTTGTAACTATTTTGAGAAAATAATTGCCGCACCGGTTGTGATGGCCGGTGCGGCGATACGGAGCTGTATGACGGTCAGGCTTTGGCTTTGACCCAGGTCTTGTCGGCGAAGAAGCTGTCACGGTTGGCTTTGTAGCCGGACTCATCGAGAAGCTGATTGGCGCGGGCCATATTCACCTCTGTTCCGAGGCCGACGGCATAGGCCTTGGCGAGATTGGTGCGGGCGGAATTGTCCCCCAGTTCGGCAGCCTTCGTATAGGCCGCAAAGGCCAGGTCGGGGTCATAGCTGTCGGAGGCCGGATCGGAGCAGGCGACGCCGAGGTTGTTGATGCGGGCGGCGATAATGGCAAGCTCCTTCGCGTTCTCGGGGGGACAGGCGTCGGCCGCCTCGCCGTAACGCTGGAGGGCCTTTTCCAGATCCCGGACCTCGCTGTCGGCGGCATAGAGGTCGGCCAGCTTTTCCATGGAGGCAAAGTCGCCCGCGTCGGCCGCGTGGCCGAACCACTGGGCAGCCCTTTGGAGGTTGGGTTCCACGACCGATTTATACGCCGGGTCGGAATACAGACAGCCGAGCATGTACATGGAGGGCACATGCGAGCACTGCCCCGCTGCGCGGAACCAGGTCAAGGCCGCGGCCGGGTCCTTCTTCAGGCCGTTTTTGCCCTGGAGGAGACTGACAGCGGTGGTATAGATATTGTTCAGGGCGTTTTCATCGCCGAGCTCTGCCGAGCGCGAATAACAGGCCAGACCGACATCGAGGTCCTGGGGGATGTCCTTCAGCGGATGATAGGTATGGAGATAGCCGAGGTTGTTCAGGGCATAGGTGCTGCCCGCTTCGCCGGCCTTCTCATACCAGGTCATGGCAAGGGCGGGGTCCTGCGCAAAGCCGTCGCCGTTGAGGATCTTGACGCCGATGTCGTTCATCAGGTCGGGGGTACCCTCGTAGCCCAGCTCGGCAGCACGGCAGAAATACTCGAGGCCCTTGTCCAGATTCCGGCGAATCTCGTCATCGCCGTAGGTATAGAGGACCGCGAGGTTGTAGGCAGCACGGGCGCTGTCGAGATCCATGGCCTGTTTGAAATAGCCGACAGCCTTGACGGTATCGCGCTCGACCCCCCAGCCCTGGGCATAGATGACGCCGAGATAGTAGAGGCCGTTTTCGTCCTTCTCGTCGGCGAGGAGATCGTAATACTGCTTGCCCCGCTCATAATCGGGCGCGCTTCCGTCCAGTGGGAAAAGGCAGCTGCTGCCCTGCTGATTGATCAGGGAGAGAAGCCAGGTGCGGGCATTGGGATCGGCGGCCTTGAGGGCCTTACGGAACCAGTCGAGGGCGGCGGCGTCATCCCGTTCGGTCAGGCTGCCGTCGACATCGCTGAGGGTGAGATTGCCC
>JAFRAF010000052.1 GCA_017405545.1 Oscillospiraceae bacterium
ATGTGGGCAAATCCACTCTTACAAACACTCTGGTGGGCGAAAAGATAGCCATCGTCTCACCCAAGCCCCAGACCACGAGAAACAGGATATTCGCCATTGTGAACAGGGGCGATACGCAGCTGGTACTGCTGGATACCCCGGGCTTTCACAAGGCCCGCACGAGGCTGGGCGACTATATGGTGAAGGTGGTAAGGGAGAGTGTCTCCGACGTGGACGCCGTTGTGCTCATGGTGGAGCCTGTGGACAACATAGGCGTGCAGGAGGAAAAACTCATAGCACGCATCAAGGAGACAGGAGTCCCGGCCATACTGGCCATAAATAAGATAGACTCCGTTGAAAAAGAGAAGCTCCTGTCCGTGATAATGAAGTACTCCGCCGCCCATGAGTTCGCCGCTGTGGTGCCCCTGTCCGCAAAAACCGGGGAGGGAGTTGACGGCCTTCTCGAGGAGATGGAGAAGTTCGTGGACGAGGGACCCTGGCTCTTCCCCGAGGACATGATCACCGACCAACCCGAGCGGCAGATTGTGGCCGAGATAGTCAGAGAAAAGCTTCTCTGGACCCTTGACAGGGAGATACCCCACGGAACCGCCGTGGAGGTCACGAAGTTTTCCGAGCGGGACAATGGCATAATCGATCTTGACGTGACCATCTACTGCGAAAAAGCCAGCCACAAGGGCATAATAATCGGCAAAAAGGGAGCTATGCTCAAAAAAATCGGCGAGCTGGCCCGAAAAGATATCGAGCAGTTCATGGGGACAAAGGTCTACATGACCACTTGGGTAAAGGTCAAGGAGAACTGGAGAGACAGCAGATCTCAGCTCCACAATTTCGGATACGAGGAGTAGTGCCCTGCAGGATTTTTCCTGTCATAATCGCGGCTGTGCGGCAAATCATATCAGCAGCCATAACAGACAGGAGAGATAATATGACTGCGGAATTGTTCTGGAAGCTCTTTACCGAGACGGGAAATATTATATACTATCTTATATACAAAAAGCTGAGCCTTGAAAGCTCTGGCAGGACATAAGCCAGGAATTTCAGGGCTTATGCCGGGAAAAACTCCGGATGTCGGCCCGAAAAGCGCATCAGCGGCCGCGCCGGAGGAGGAACAAGAGATGTACATAAGCACTACGGGCCTCGTCCTGCGCGAGGTCAGGTACAAGGAATCCAGTAAAATGCTCACGGTGCTCACGGACAGCATGGGCAAGGTGCCCGTGTCAGCCAGAGGAGCTCTGAGAAAGGGGAGCAAAATCGGGGCTGCGGCCCAGTTTCTGACATTTTCAGAGATGACCCTCAGCGGCACTAACGGCAGATGGACGATGACCGAGGGGAGGGTGCTTGAGGAGTTCAGGGGCCTGAGAGAAGATTTGATGCTTCTGTCCCTGGGGACGTATTTTGCCGAGCTCGCGGAGCTTGTGTCTGACGAGGATGTGCCCGACCCGGAGCTCATGCAGCTGCTGCTGAACACTCTGTTTGCCCTGAGCGAGGGGCTGCGCTCCCCTGAACTCATAAAAGCGGCTTTTGAGCTTCGCCTTATGTGTGCTGCCGGCTTTGCCCCCGTGACGAACAGTTGCCCCGTGTGCGGGAAAGAGGATATGGCCCGTCCTGTCTTGGATCTCGCCGGAGGCGCGGTGCGTTGCGGAGGATGCGGCGCGGGACTGAGCGCCCCGCTCTGTGAGGGCTCCCTCGCCGCAATGAGGTATATTGTCACCGCCCCGCCGCGGAAACTGTTTTCATTTCAGCTTGGAAAAGAGGCCCTGTTCAGATTGACAGAGGCATGCGAGAGATATGTGATGACCCAGCTGGGCTGTGAGCTTCGCTCGCTTGCCTTCTACAAAAGTATGAGGAAACAATGATGAATTTATACGAAAAATCGATAAACACCCTTGAGCTGCCCGCCGTTCTTGAGCTGCTTGCCGCCGAGGCGGTTAGCCCTCCGGCGAAGGAGGCGGCAATGGAGCTCAGACCGGGGAACGACGCCTGGGAGATAAGCCGCCGGCTGTCCGAGACCACAGCGGCGAAAAACATGGTGGTGATAAAAGGCGCGCCGGCCCTGTCCGGGATCCGGGACGTGAGAGGTTCCGTCACAAGGGCAGATATGGGAGGCATGCTCAACACCAGAGAACTGCTGGATATCGCCGGACTTTTGAAGTCAGCCAGGACTACCGTAAGCTACGCTTCGGGCGATATGGCTGAGCCGGGCTGCCTGGGATATCTTTTCTCATCCCTGCACGCGAACAGATATCTGGAGGACAGGATATACTCTACCATACTCAGCGAGGATGAGATAGCAGACAGTGCCAGCCGTGAGCTGTCCGATATACGCAGGTCCATGAGGGTGGCGTCGGAGCGCATACGTTCCACCCTCCAGCGCATAATAAGCTCTCCCGCCTATTCAAAGGTGCTGCAGGAGGCCATAATAACCATGCGCAACGACCGCTACGTGGTGCCCGTAAAGGCGGAGCACAAGTCGGCGGTGCCGGGCCTTGTACACGACAGATCCTCCTCGGGGGCCACTCTGTTTATTGAACCCATGTCGGCGGTGGAGGCCAACAACGAGATAAGAGAGCTGCAGGCCAAAGAGAAAAATGAGATAGACAGGATACTTATGACTCTCTCCGCCGAGGTGGCGAACTCCGGAGAGGATATCATAAACGACTACAATGTACTTGTGGAGCTGGACCTGGTCTTCGCCAAGGGCAAGCTGGCCTGGAAGCAGGAGGCCGCCGAGCCGGAGCTGTCCGACAACGGGGTGATAAACCTGAAGCAGGCCAGACATCCGCTGCTGCCGAGGAAAACGGCGGTGCCCATAGACATTGAGCTGGGCGGGGATTTTGACAGCCTTGTGATAACCGGCCCCAATACCGGCGGTAAAACGGTCAGCCTGAAAACTCTGGGGCTTATATGCCTCATGGCCCAGTGCGGACTTCAGATCCCGGCCCGGGAGGGCAGCTGCGTGCCTGTGTTTGACAGGATTCTGGCCGATATCGGCGACGAACAGAGCATAGAGCAGTCCCTCTCCACATTCTCAGCCCATATGAAAAACATCGTCATGATACTTGAGGAGTGCGGGCCGGATACGCTGATACTCTTTGACGAGCTGGGCGCCGGCACTGACCCGGTGGAGGGCGCGGCCCTGGCCGTATCAGTGATAGAGTACGCCCGCAACCGTGGGGCAAACATAGCCGCCACCACCCATTATTCTGAGCTCAAGCTCTACGCCACCACCACAAAGGGCGTGCAGAACGCTTCCTGCGAATTTGACGTGGAGACCCTCAGACCCACGTACAGACTGCTCATCGGCATCCCCGGTAAAAGCAACGCCTTTGCCATATCCTCAAGACTGGGTCTGCCCGACGAGATAATCGAGGACGCCCGGGGCCGCATTAGCTCCGACAACGCCAGCTTCGAAGAGGTGCTTGAGCACTTGGAGCGCACACGTCAGGAGATGGAGCGGGAAAAGCTGGAGATACAGCAGAAGCTTGGGCAGATAAGCGAGAATGAGAAGGTGTCCAGAGACAGGCGCATAGAGGTGGAAAAAGAGAAAGAAAAGGCCGCCGTCATAGCCAGAAGAGAGGCAAATGAGATAATCGAGGACGCCCGCCGCACGGCCGAGGAGGTATTCCGCAGTCTGAATAAAATGCGGAAGGAGGCCGGAAGCGGGGAGGACTGGCAGAAGTCCAATGAGGCCAGAGCCGAGATAAGGAGAATGCTGAATCAGGCCGAGGAGAAGACTGACTCGGCTACCTCCGCTGCGGAGAAGGAGACCCCGGCCAGCAGACCCCCCAAGGCCGGCGATACCGTGGAGATACTCTCGATAGGCACAAAGGCCCAGGTCATCTCCGTGAATCAGGACGGCACGCTGAATCTGCAGGCCGGGATAATGAAGATCAGCGCCAAAGCTGAGGAGGTCCGGGTCGTGGAGAACGCCGCCGCAAAGCAGGTCAAAAAGCTTGTCAGCTCCGCCAGCGTGAGCTCATCCGGCAGTCAGGCCAGGCCCGAGCTGGATTTGAGGGGCATGATGTCCGATGAGGCTGTGGCCGTGCTGGACAAGTACATCGATACCGCAAGGATGGGGCATCTGAATACAGTCACGGTGATCCACGGAAAGGGCACCGGGGCGCTGCGGCAGGCCGTACACAGGTACCTGAGGTCATGCAATCAGATAAAGTCCTTCAGACTGGGACGCTTCGGCGAGGGCGAATCCGGCGTCACCATTGTTGAACTCAAATAGTTTCATGCATTACAGAGCCGTTTTCGTACGGACAATATGCTGCTTTTGCATTATGCACGAAATCTTTACCAATTATTGCAAAAATTTAAGGTGTTTGTTCCTTGACGCTGAGGGTGAGCTTTGTTAAAATCAATAATAGATAATGGTGTAATGGAAGTCTGCCGGATCTGTTCCGACTCTTCCGATTTGCTTAAAAGAAGGAGGAACATCCCATGTTCGTCAAAAAAGTTGTCGTAATTAACCAGGTTGGCCTCCACGCAAGGCCCGCAACGTTTTTTACACAGAAAGCAAATGAGTTCAAAAGCAGCGTCTGGCTCGAAATGGAAGACAGAAAGGTAAACGCTAAAAGTCTTCTTGGAGTGCTCTCCATGGGCATCACCAAAGGGATGGAGGTCACTATCATTGCTGACGGAGTTGATGAGGTCAACGCCGTAAACACCCTGTGCGACCTCGTTGCGTCGGATTTTGCAGAATAAAAGCTTTGATATTGCAAATTGCTATGTATGAGCCTCTGCCCTTAGCATAAGGGCAGAGGCCATTTTCCACCCTGAAGGTTGGGAAATGTGACCGATCAAGCTCGTGACTGGCCCTGCCCCCAAGGGTATAGCCTCTGCCCAGAGGCGGGTGAAGGACAATGTATGCAGACCTATGATATCGGGTGAACATATGATAAAGGAACTGGCTGAAAAAGCCTCCCGGCTTCCCGAAAAGCCGGGGGTATATAAGATGTACGACGCCGAGGGCGCCGTTATATATGTGGGCAAAGCCAAAAAGCTGAAAAACCGTGTCTCCAGCTATTTTATGGGCGCCCACAATTCCAAAACCGAGGCGCTCATATCAAAGATAGCGGACTTTGAGGTCATCATAGCCGCCTCGGA
>JAFRAF010000053.1 GCA_017405545.1 Oscillospiraceae bacterium
CATTCACTGCGTAGGAATAAAACAGCACAGGAATATCTCTGTCGGATACATATGAATAAGGCAGATCTACAGTCGACTCACAGGAAAGAATGAATTGTCTCATTTCAGCACCTCCTTTACAGCACGAACAAAACAATTGTTAATATAATTATATTTTATCCCTTACATATTGTGAAGTCAAGCGCTTGCCGTTATTTCGTTTTACGGATATAACGTGTATAGAGACAATCTTTAGCCCGTAAATCCAAAACTGCCTCATCAGCTTCTTTCGATGCGGATAAGGCAGTTATAGATAAATATTTTAAGATTATTGAGTAATTAGAATATAAACTCAAGCCAGGAAGCCGTTGATTATCTGTTCCTCGGCCTCCAGCTCGGTGAGTCCGAGAGTCATCAGCTTTGTGAGCTGATCGCCGGCGATCTTTCCTATGGCCGCCTCGTGCACAAGGGCGGCGTCCACATTATTTGCCTCAAGGCCGGGTACGGCCAAAATGCGTCCGGCATCCATGATTATTGAATCGCACTCGGTGTGACCGGAGCAGGGGGCGTTGCCGATGATCTTGGCGTCAAACTTCTGGAAGGAGCTGTCTCTCGCAACCGAGCGGGACACGATATCTGCGCTGGAGCCCTCGCCGTTGAGATTGACGGTATACTTGCTGATGGCATTCTGTTCTCCGTGGGTCATGAGCCTCTCACGGACCACGAGCTTTGCCCCAGCGTCGAGCTCAGCGATAGTGCTGCGATCCGTGTCGTCAACGCCCTTTATCTGCACCATCTCCATCTCCATGGCGCTCCCGGCCTCCATATAGACCTCGGTACCCGGATTCAGGATGCGCTTGCCGCTTCCGTCTCCGGAGCCGTAGTGCTTTTCAACGTAGCGAACGCTTGCGTTTTTACCCACGTAGAACCTGTGGATTCCGTCGTGCTGGGAGTCCTGTGGACCGCAATTGTCTATACCGCAGCCGGCGACAATGGTCACATCCGCATTTTCGCCGACGTAAAAATCATTGTATACGACCTCTTTAAGGCCGGTCTGTGTGAGAACTACGGGTATGTGAACGCTCTCATTTTTTGTGTTGGGGGCGATGTGTATATCGATCCCATTTCCCTCCGGCTTGGGGATGATCTCTATATTCGCTGTTGAGCTGCGGGCGGCGCTGGCTCCGTTGGCTCTTATATTGAACGCGCCCTCAGGGATGGAGTGCAGCTCCGCGACCTCGATAAGGAGACGCTTCTGTATTGCATCGAGCTCAATCTTCTTATTCATGCTTCGAGTCCCCCTTATGCGATTCCCCGGCAGGTAGTGCGTACAGCGTCTTCTGCCAGCAGGGAGGGCAGTATTTCCTCCTTGGAGCCCATCCTCTGCAGCTTGCCGTTTGCCATGACGATTATCTCGTCTGCGATATTCAGAATTCGCTCCTGATGGGAGATTATGATTATTGAACTGTCCTCAATATTGTCACGCATTCTCTGGAATACCTCGATAAGATTCTGGAAGCTCCAGAGGTCGATGCCGGCCTCCGGCTCATCAAAAAGAGACAGCTTGCTGGCCTTGGCCAGGACGGTGGCTATTTCAATGCGCTTGAGCTCGCCGCCGGACAGGCTCGAGTTCACCTCTCTGGTGACGTAAT
The DNA here is from genome assembly GCA_017405545.1 of Oscillospiraceae bacterium. Lineage (GTDB taxonomy): Bacteria > Bacillota > Clostridia > Oscillospirales > Oscillospiraceae > RGIG2311. Next base: position 1,632 of record JAFRAF010000053.1, read on the forward strand.
CCCTGGCGCAGAGACCAACGGCAGAGAGATATTCACAGGCGTCGCTGTGGCCTATCTCTTTACCTGCAGCAAGGGTAATAAGATCACGGACCTTGATGCCTTTAAAGCGCACGGGGTGCTGAAAGGCGTAGCCGATTCCCGCCTGAGCTCTCTCAGTTATGCTCAGCCCGGTGATGTCAACGCCGTCCAGCAAAACCTGTCCGCTTGAGGGCTTTTCGATTCCGGCGATAATACGCGCAGTGGTGCTCTTGCCGCCGCCGTTTGGACCGGTGATGGCGACAAGCTTGCCGTTAGGTATAGTGAAACTGATATCGTCAAGGATTGTCTTTTCCACGCCCTCATCTTCAGCGCGGAAACATATTTTCTTTAGTTCCAGCATTATTTGTACCTCTGTTTCTTCAATCTAACATAGGCTCTCAAGCCCATCAATGTCTAAACCTGTATCAGAAAAAGCGTGATAAACAGATATGATGAATAGGCTGAATTATGTCGGATAGCGGATAGATATTATCTTCGATTAATTATAATAACATATAATCCATGGAAATGAAATACTTCAGATGAAAAAAAATCGAGCGGTAACAACGTGAAAACCGTTATTACCGCTCGATATGGCAGCGGGAGAAGGATTCGAACCCTCACATACGGAGTCAGAGTCCGCTGTGCTACCATTACACAATCCCGCTAAACACAATCGTTATTATAGTCATGTGCAGGTTTTTTGTCAATAGTTTTTGAAAATATTTTTGTTATATTCAAATTGAGAGCAAAAAATGCAATCAATGATTCAAAAGGGTCTTCATTTTGGTAGAGGATATCTCAGGCGTGCGCTCAAGGTATACCACTTCGCACTTCTCTTTCAGGAAATCGAATTTACCCCGCCAGTCGTCGCCGATGACGAATACATCTATCCCGTACTTGTCCACGTCAGTGAGCTTCTGGTCCCAGTTCTCCTCGGGGATTATCTCATCCACGTAGCGTATCGCGGACAAAAGGCGCTTGCGCTCCTCATAGGGAAACGCGCTCTTTTTGCCCTTTGAATCCCAGTTGAACTCGTCCGTGGAGAGGGCGACAATGAGGTAGTCGCCGAGAGCCTTTGCTCTTTCCAGCAGGTTTATGTGTCCGTAATGGAGCAGATCAAATGTTCCGTATGTGATAACTTTTTTCATCGTTTAGTATCCTCTTTTAACCAATCGCGTTTTCGATGTAGTCCGCAACGGCGGCGGAAGCGGAGCCCTTCTCAAAGGAGCCGATCACGTTTTCATTGAAATCCCGCACACGAACGCAATAATCCTCGGGCGAGTAATTCTGAATTATGTCGCGGAGCTGGTCCATGGTGTCGGCATAGGGGAAGGGGAGCTCGTCCAGGCTGTAATATGTGCCCCTGTCGTATGTCTCCCTGTCTGGGGTATAGAGAAAACAGGGCTTTAATACATAACCCATGTCGAACATACATGAGGAGTAGTCCGTGAGCAGCGCGTCGGAAACGCCCAGCAGCTCCTGCATGTCAAAGTATCGGGTGACATCTACAGCACAATCCGGCAGCTCCAGCCTGTAGCCGCTCAGCAGGAGATTAGGGTGCATCCTCACGAGCATGAACCAGCTGCCGCCGAATTTCTCAGACAGGCAGTCCAGTATTCGCCTGTGATCCAGCTCATAGACCTCTGTATTGTAATCAGCTCTGAACGTAGGGGCATACAGTATGAGCTTTTTATCTGCCGGTATCCCGTATTTGTCGCAGATTTTTTCCCTCAGCTCGCTGATATCCTCAAACAGTATGTCAGTTCTCGGATTGCCGACCTGAAGCACAGGGCCGTCATACCAGAAGGCACGTCTGATAATCTCTGTATTCGCCGCAGTGCCGGAGACGATTATATCGGCGTCCTTTGAATCCAGCTTGGCTGCCTGTACATATGCCGGCTCAAGCTTGTCCTCAGCGTCCGCTTCTATCTTCTTCAGAGCCATAGAGCCGTGCCACAGCTGTATATAAAGCTGTGACGGCTTTTTGCGCTCATAGGCCCATTTTCTGTTGTTATTAATCCATACCCTTGCCGTACACATGTGATATATGCCCTTAAGGCTGTTTACCTTTACAGGATGAACACCCTCCGGCAGGCCGTTATCGGCGTCCATGTCCCGCAGGAGCCAGTATATCTGATAGTCGCCGCCACGCCTCAGCAGCTCGCGTACCACATATTTGGAATTGTCCAGATAACCCAGACCGCCCATACTGCGCACGACTATTTTATTCTGCTTTACTGGAAGATGATATAGTAACTTCCACCAAACGCGCTTACTGATTTTATTCAGTATACTCTCAGTCATTTGGATAATCCCCCCGGGGATCCTTGAATTTGTTCCAGTTCCGAAGGACTACTACCACTCTGTAAGTAAGAGTGAGCGCCGTCGTAAAAGAGGTGAGCAGCGCAAGGGCTACAATGGAAAAGCCCACCGTGAAATATATGGTTACAAGCCCTATGACATGGACGCATGTGGCGAAAATGATAGACAGATTGGCGTGTCTGGCCAGACCCATCGCTCCGAGGGTCGGAAAGCCCAGGATGTAGTTGGGAAGCGTGAAAACTATGACCGGCATAAGCGCCCTTAGGGCAGGCGCTGTGCCCGCATATTCCTGCCCGAAAAACAGAAGACAGAAGGGTTCGGCAAAAATGAATATAACGGTACAGCCTGCTATGATAATGGGCATGAATACCATCAGGCATTTTTTTATGAGTTTGAAATCCCTGTTCTTCACCATGTAAGGGTACATGCTGTCGGAAATGGGGGACATTGCGTTCTGAGCCGCCACCGTGAGTTTATCCGCAGAGGTGTAATATCCGGTCATAACGCCCGTGGGATCGGCAAAATCCATAATTAGCGTATTGGAAGAACTGTACACCGCGCTGGCTATGCGAGAGTAGAAAAATGTGCTGGCCTGCCTGATAACTCTGAAAACCTCGCTCATCTTTACGGGACTGAACCAGACGCCCACATTTTTTTTAAGATGTATCAGCACACCGATCAGAGCGCCCAGATTGCCCAGAAGGGTAAACAGCGGTACAAGAATATACTGATTTGACCTTTTAAGGCAGACAAAGATCATCAGTGTCGAGAAGAACTTTACGCATACGGTGCGGACGGTTATGGTAGTCATGCGTTCGATGCCGCGGTAAACATAGTCGGGAATAAAGGAATTCACGACCGTGGCTGCAAGGTAGAGCAGAAAGAGGGTCGTATTGTCCGTATAGTTGTTGATAAAGCCGCACAGGCAAAGCAATACGGCAAAACAAATAACAGCAAAAAGGAACTTTGCCCTGCACACAGCCGTAAAAATGGATGATATGAAAGCATTGTCATCCCTGCGCCTTGACACCTCAGCCGTGGCATACAGCAGAAAGCCGAAATCCATCAGATACTGAAAGTATATCATCAGGTTTGTGGCAACGCCTATTTTTGCATAATTAGATGGCCCCAACACTCTCGTGAGATAGGGAACCGTAATAAAGCTGAAGAAAAAGGATGAAAACTGCAACAGGTACAGCATGGCAGTGTTTTTCAGCAGGCTCTGCTTGCTTTCGTCCAGTTTCCCTACAAGTCGGAATTTCATTATAAGGAGTCCTTGATCTTGAAAAGCGCACGAATGGCGCTGTAGTGACGGCCCTGTAGGGCCTTGTAAATGAGCGTCTTATTCTGCCCCAGCCTGTTCAGATAGGGGTTCTTTTCATAATCCGGGAAGTTATCTCTCAGATAGGAAGCGAAGCGCCCTATGAGCTTGCTGCGCTTGTCTATGCGAATGACCCTGACGCTTGCTGCGATATACACGTGATATATGGTGAGATAGCACAGCGCGTCATAG